>UROL01000031.1 GCA_900549495.1 uncultured Eubacteriales bacterium
TCTACACAAGGCTATTCGTCGGCAGCGTCAGATGTGTATAAGAGACAGATGTGGTGCAGCGGGGAGGTTATTGGTATGGAGGATTTATCCGGACGTGTTTTTGGAGGCTTGCAGGTCCTGGGACCGGAGCAGGATAAGAGCGGCTTCTGGCACTGCCGCTGCGGCTGCGGCCGGGAGCTCAGCGTAGCCGAGACCGAGCTGCTGGACGGTTCGAAGCGCTCCTGCGGCTGCGGCCGGAAGCGCCTGCACTGCGGCGATATCACCGGAATGCGTTCCGGGCGGCTGGTAGCCGTGCGGCCCACCGACCAGAAGCGGCGCAGCAGTGTTCTTTGGCTGTGCAAATGTGACTGCGGCGGCCAGATCCTGGCAGAGCCCTATAAAATTCGCAACAAGGTTATCTCCAGCTGCGGCTGCATCCGCACGGAGAAGAAAATCAAGGATATCACCGGCCAGCGCTTCGGGCGGCTGGTGGCGTTGGAGCGGCTGAACCGGAAGCGGGGCAGCAGCTTCCTATGGCGCTGCCAGTGCGACTGCGGCAACACCGTGGAGACCAGCGCCAATTCCCTGCTCTCCGGCAATACCCGCAGCTGCGGGTGCCTGCGGGTGGAGGCCATCCGCCGCACCAACGCAAAGCACGGCTCCGTCTCCGCCCGGATGCGGCTGGTGGACGGCACCTGCGTGGACTGCCTGGAGCGGGGCCGCCTACAGCGGAACAACACCAGCGGCTGCACCGGCGTTCAGGCCCGGGGAGACAAGTGGATTGCCGTTATCACCTTCAAGAAGCAGGTGCACTACCTGGGCATCTTCGACAACAAGGAGGAGGCCATCCGGGTACGCAAGGAGGCAGAGAAGCACTATTTCGGCTCCTTCCTGGAGGAGTACTACGAAAACGGTGGCCGCCATAGCAGCAAGGATCAGCCCCAGAATCCCGACGAAAATCCCGCCCCGGAGGAAAACAGCGACAAATAATCCGCCCATAACAAAGAGGGAGCAGCTCATGGACTGCTCCCCTTTTTTATACGATTATTCAGCGGCGGCGGCGTTCAAGATTTTTGTAGTGCTCTGCCTTTGCCCCCAGCATTTTGTTGTCAGCGGCAATGACCATGCTCTCCAAATCGAATCCGCTGCGGCGGAACTCGATGCCGTAGGCGATGGAATAGCCCGCCCCCTGCACTCTGGCGTCCAGCTCCTCCATCCCCGCCTGAACCCGGCACTGCTCCATCCGCTCCAGCACCAGCAGGAATTCGTCCCCGCCCAGGCGGAACACCTTTGCCTCCGGAAACTGGGCAACGCACTGCCGCCCCACAAAGCAGAGCATCTCGTCTCCCGCCCGGTGGCCCCGGCGGTTGTTCAGCTCATGCAGGCCGTTCACGTCGATGAATACCACCGCCAGCTGGCCCACCTCCTGAAAGTCGGTGGTCTGCTGATAGTGGGCGTAGGCGGCCCGGTTTTGCAGCCCCGTGGTGGCATCCTCAAAGCTGATAACCTGCAAGCGCCGCTGGGTCTCGATGAGGCTGCTTCTGTCCATGAAAATCTGGTGCACACAGTACAGCGACAGCACGCAGTCCCCCAGATACAGCAGCGGAAACCGGAGCCGAATCATGGGAGGATAGTCAAAGCGCAGTAAATTGTCCAGGGGGCCGTAGAAAGTGAAAAACAGCAGCAGGAGAAAATACCCGCTGATAAGGATTCCCAGCTTCACATTCAGCAGCATCATAAACATCAGCGGAACAACCACAACCCATAGCGTGGCAAAGCCGTCGTTGCCCCCCCAGCAGGATATAGCCTGTAAACAGCACCAGCAGCAAAACGAAGAAGGCAAGCTCCACCGGCAGAGTATTCCGGTGCCGCTGCGCCACCAGCAGGCAGACAAACAGAGCTATCGCACTGGTCAGGGTGGTCAGCAGCATACCATAGGCACACTGGTAAAAGTTCATCATGCTCATCATAAGGAACAGAGCAATGGCAAGGATGGTGATATTCTTTATCTGGTGCCAACGTGCATCCTTCCAGTATTCCCGAACCTCCCGCTCCGCCCGGAACAGGTCGGTAAAGAACGAAATCACGGTGCTGCATCCCCTTTCTGTCTCTGGACTGAAACAAAATTTCCCGCTCAGTATAGCACATCCACCAGTAAATTTCCAGAGGGAAAACAGAAATATTCCCATATATTTTCTGAAATCCCCGGGATTTTTAGCACAGTCTACAATTTTCATTTCTTTTTTTCGGAGGACTTGACAGCCACTTTTCTCCATGGTAGTATACAGAAAATTGAATCGCTGGATCTGCTGCTGCACTCCCTGGTGCAGGGGCAGAGGAATTGGATAGAGGCGCGGGTCGCATCAGTACCCCATGGCAAGGCCGGGTGGCCGCAATGGGCGAAAGGGCGCACCGCCGAAGTGAGAAGAAATCACCCGGTTTCTTCCTGCTGGGTCGTCAGAGAATATCTGCCGGACTGTCACAAGACTTTGTGAAGCGCTATCTTTGGCTATTGGGGCAACGCCTGGCTGTATCCATACAGCGGGGCTGATTTCCGATTTTCCATGGACCGCTTGCCAAAGCGGTTCATTTTTTTATACCCGCCGGGGGACTCCCGGACATTATGAAAAAGGAAGGTACAACAAAATGAAGAAGCTACTCTCTCTGGTCATGGTTCTTGCCATGATCCTCAGCCTGGCCGCCTGCGGCACCGATACCGCCCCCACCCAGGCTCCCACCGACACCGCCACCGAAGAGACCGCCGCTGCCAGCGCCGTTGTCACCGGCGTGGAGGATGGGGTGCTGACCATCGCCATGGAATGCGCCTACGCCCCCTACAACTGGATGCAGAGCAACGATGCCAACGGCGCCGTGGCTATTTCCAACGTCCCGGGCTCCTATGCCAACGGCTACGACGTGATGATTGCCAAGAAGATTGCCCAGGCCAACGGCTGGGAGCTGGAAATCATCCAGTCCGACTGGGATTCCCTGGTGCCCGGCGTGCAGACCGGTAAGTTTGATGCCGTTATCGCCGGCCAGTCCATGACCGCCGAGCGCAGCGAGCAGGTGGATTTCGCAGGCCCCTACTTCTACGCCACCATCGTCTGCGTTACCAAGGCCGACAGCAAGTTTGCCGATGCCGCCTCCATTGCCGACCTGTCCGGCGGCACCTGCACCGCCCAGATTGCCACCATCTGGTATGACCAGTGCCTGCCCCAGATTACCGGGGCCAAGGTGCAGTCCGCTGCCGAAACCGCTCCCGCCATGCTGATGGCGCTGGAAACCGGCATGGTGGACTTCATCTGCACCGACATGCCCACCGCCCAGGGCGCTGTAGCCGCCTACCCCGACATGAAGATTCTGGACTTCTCCGGCACCGACGGCGACTTCCAGTTCTCCGAAGAGGTGCGGGCCGAGAATGTGAACATCGGCATCTCCCTGCGTAAGGGCAACACCGCTCTGAAGGAGCAGATGGATGCCGTCCTCGGCACCATGACCCCCCAGGACTTCAACGACATGATGGCCCAGGCCATTGCTATCCAGCCCCTGAGCGAGGGCTAATCACCAAATTTTCCCGGGGGCCCAGGCCCCCGGGCTGCATACAAGGAGTTAGAAAATGGAGAAATTCGCCAAGCTCTTCACCGAAATCGGGAAGCTATGGACAAAATACGGCGGCTCTTACCTGATAGGCATCCGCAACACCCTGATTCTCGCCCTGGCCGCCACCGCCATTGGCTGCATCATCGGCTTTGTCTGCGGCATTCTGAATACCATCCCCTGCTCGAAAAACGATTCCCTGCCTAAGCGGATTCTGCTGCGGCTGGTGCGTATTATCGTGCGGGTCTATGTGGAGGTATTCCGGGGCACCCCCATGGTGCTGCAAGCCGTGTTCATCTTCTACGGCCTTCCCTATTTCACGGACAACGCCGTGAACTTCAGCAGCATCTGGCTGGCGGCGCTGGTTGTGGTCTCCGTAAACACCGGCGCATATATGGCCGAATCCGTCCGGGGCGGCATCATCTCCATTGACCCCGGCCAGACCGAGGGTGCCAAGGCCATCGGCATGACCCATGTGCAGACCATGCTGAATGTGATTCTGCCCCAGGCGCTGCGGAACATCATGCCCCAGATTGGCAACAACTTTATTATCAATGTAAAGGACACCTCTGTGATGTTCATCATCGGCTTTCCGGATTTCTTCGCCGCCCACCGGGCTGCCGTAGGTGCCAGCTATCTCTACTTCCCCTCTGCCACGGTGGAGATGATTGGCTACCTGTGCATGACCCTGCTGGCCTCCCTGCTTCTGCGCTGGGTGGAAAAGCGACTGGACGGCAGCAGCGACTATGAGCTGGTGCAGGGCGACCCCCTGGTAATGACCGCGGGAACCTACGCCCACCCCGACCGGGGCACCCCCTTTGACGAGCGGAGCAAGGAGTTCCAGGCCCAGAAGACTACGGACAAAAGTCGCCGGGAACGGATGCAGCAGGAGCTGACCCACGGACGCACGAGAGGAGAACGCTGAGATGGCTGAATGTATTTTACAGGTGAATCATCTTTCCAAAACCTTTGGTAACCACCAGGTGCTGCGGGATATCGACTTCACCGTCAGCAAGGGGGACGTGACCTCCGTCATCGGCGCCTCCGGCTCCGGCAAGAGCACCCTGCTGCGGTGCATCAACCTGCTGGAAACCCCCACCTCCGGGGAGATTCTGTACCATGGGGAGAACGTGGCCGCCCGGGGCTTCAAGGCCCCCAAGTACCGCTCCCATGTGGGCATGGTGTTCCAGAGCTTCAACCTGTTCAACAATATGACGGTGCTGGAAAACTGCATCACCGGTCAGGTGAAGGTGCTCAGGCGCAGCCGGGAGGAAGCCCGGGAGCACGCCATGAAGTACCTGGAGAAGGTGGGCATGGCCCCCTATATCAATGCCCGCCCCCGGCAGATTTCCGGCGGCCAGAAGCAGCGGGTGGCCATTGCCCGGGCGCTGGCCATGGACCCGGAGGTGCTGCTCTTCGACGAGCCCACCTCTGCCCTGGACCCGGAAATGGTGGGCGAGGTGCTGGGCGTTATGCGCAGCCTGGCCGACGACGGCATGACCATGCTGGTGGTGACCCACGAGATGGCCTTCGCCCGGGACGTGAGCAACCATGTGGTGTATATGAACCAGGGTGTCATCTGCGAGGAGGGCTCCCCCGCCCAGCTCTTCGGCGACCCCCAGAAGCAGGAAACCAGGGACTTCCTCTCCCGGTTTCGAAATAATTAGAGAGCATTATCCGCCCAGTAACGCTTTTGCGGCATATCCAACCCAAAGCTTTCTCTTTGTCACCAAGTGCGCGCCGGGAGGGGCCAGCAGAGCCAACGGGGCAATTCCCGAGCAAAGCCGATAAAACAATTTTATATGGTGTCCAAAATCGCCTCCTTTCATCGTTATAGGGTATATGACGATGGAAGAAGGCGATTTTTATCCCCCATGAAAGAAAATTAAGATTTCTTTCATGGGGTTGATTTTAAGAAGGCTTTGTGCTACAGGATTAGTGTTTTTTTCAGACATTTCCTTGTTCTCTATTAGTTTCGGTGTAGAGTTTGCCAAAATTCCATAATGAAACATCGTCCCAGAAAAATTTCCCGGGACGATGTTTTGGATACAGGTGCTTTATGAACAGATAGAGACCATCACGGTAACAGTAAACAAGTGCTTGTCGGCATCATAATCCCATTCAAAATCACCGTCGTATTTATTGATGGCCTTCGCGACGCTTTTCAGGCCAAAACCATGCAAACCGGTTTCGGGCTTGGTGGAGATCAGGCGATCCCCGGACTGCTTTGGGGGCGTGTCGCAGCTGTTGCTGACAATGATCACGCTGTAACGATTGCGGTACACGGTGCTGAGGGAAATGTACTTTTCGGAGGACTGCTCCGAGGCGGTGACGGCATTGTCCATCAAATTGCCGAGAATGGCCACCAGGTCGATGTCCTCCAGCTGGGTGAGATTGCACACCTTGACATCGTACTCAAATGAAATGCCCCGCATGTTGCAGTCAATGCTGTACTTGTGCAGCATCACATCCAAAAGCTTATTGCCGCTGTTGCAGCTGCGGGAGTAGTCCCGCAGCTGGTCGGACAGCTTTGTTACATAGCCGCCGATTGCGGGATCGTCATTCAGCGCCTGAATCGCGGCAAGATGTTTCTTCGCGTCGTGGGCGTAGATCATCAGCTGCTGATTTTGCTGGTCCAGAATTTGATAGTAAGACTGCTCCGTTTGGAGCCTGTCCAGCTCGCTTTGGATCTGCATTGTCTGGTGCTCCTTTTTTACCTGGTGCGAATAGGTGAAGAAAAGGAGCACCGTCGCAATAAACAGGCAGCCGCTGGAAATGGATAGAAGAATTTGAACCTCATACCGGACATCCAGACATGCACAAATATACCAGAATATTATCTGACATACGACCGTTAAAGCCGCGAATACAAAAAATTCTAGCGGGATTGCGTTTTGCGTATCTCCCGGCCGAATCATCTTTATCAAAAGAAGAGTGATAAGAAAATAGAGGGTTTTAATTGTTATTGTTTGAAAGACAAGCAGTAGAAAATTACTGTTATAGCTAGAAAAGGTTTCACCAATAACATAAGAGCTTATGGAAATTACAGCCACTTCCAATGCAGCATTTAGAATTGCAAGTATGGCAGCATAGAAAAAGCTTTTTTGCAGAGGACAACCAAAACAACAAAACGAAAAAACAATATTTATCAACAATGTAGTTAATCCGTTTGTTAAACCGTTGTTCCGAAAAACAATGTTTATGCCAGAGGCACAGGAAAAAAGTAGGGTCCCAGCTAAAATTGTTCTCAGCGAATCTCCCTTCTGTCTACTCACGGATGAGAAGAAAATGTATGAAATCACCATTTCAATCAGGTACACGCACAGGGAAAAAAGAGGATTCAGCATATCATTTCCTCCGCAGATATTCAAACCAGAATTTATGAAACGCGGCCTGCCTTCTGGGAGCAATTGGAATCTGCGTCCCATCAGTGAGAAGAAGCTCTGTATAGGTATACCGGTCAATATAATGGAGATTGACGAAAAAGGATTTGTGGACGGGATAAAAGAATCGCTGAGGCAGCCTCTCACAGAGCTCGTCAAATTTGTCAACGGTGGAATACACTTTTTCTGACGCAACAACGCTGGCACGTCTGCCGCTGCGTGTAACATAGAGAATATCATCTGCTACGACACGCTGCAGGGCGCTGTTTTCGGAAAGGAAAAGGTCCACATAGGCTCCGTCGATATACTCCATGGCTTTGTCAAGCCCCGCGTACAGCCGGTTGGCATTGAAGGGCTTTTCAAAGAAGCGAAAGGCCCGGAGGTCCATCGCGTCGTCCTGGTAGCTGTCATAATTGGTCACAAAGAACAGGGCCAGCTTGGGGTTGCGCTGCCGCAGCTCTTTTGCCAGCGTGATGCCGTCAACTCCCGGCATCTGAATATCCAGAAACGCCAGATCAAAGGCAGAATTCTCCTGCGTGATTTGAAGCGGATCAGTCACCGCTGTAATTGCGCAGGGGATGTGATGGCTCTCCATATATTCCTCAATATGAATTCTCAATGTATTCAGATAGGCCTGTTCATCGTCACAAATCAGAATCTTCATTTGGGCACCTCATAAAAATAGGCTTACAACGTAACAAAACGCCGCAAGCCCATTTTATCATTATTATAGATCAACGTCAAATCCACAAAGAAGAAAAAAGCATTTTCCTGTAAATTACTCGGATTTTCACAGGAAAATGATTGATCTTACCCCTTGAGATACGCCGCCAGCAGGCGGCAAAGGGTTTTCTGCTCATCGGGGGAGAGCTTCTTGATGAGCGTGATCATGCGGTCCGCTTCCGGCTCAATTTCCCCCAGCAGATAGTAGTTCGGGGTGCCGCCGAGGACATCGCATAAAACAAGCAGCCGCTTCGTTGTAAGCAGACTTTTGCCGCATTCCATACTGGAAATATGGTTGGTCGAAAGCTCCAATTTCTCTGCCAGCTGCTCCTGGGAAAGGCCCGCCGCTTCACGCCGATGCCGAATACGCTTGCTGATTAGCTTCTTGTCAATATCCATGTTGATCACCGTGGATAAAATACCATGTTTCCCGGTAAACGAGAACAAAATTCAATAGAATATATCTACAAAACAATTAGTTCATGATGATTTTATAGATAACTACAACTGGCAATGTGATTTCTTGCAATTTTGCGCATATAATCCATATTTTTGCTGAGACTATTGCAGAGCGGCGAAAGACGTGTTATTTTGTCACCAGAGGGAGGTGAAAGCCATGAAGAGCAATAAAAATCTGATCGCAGTCGTCGCCAAGAAGGCTGCGGAGCACGCACTGCGCAGGGACGCGAACAGGACAACTTGTTTTAGTATCTACCAGCCGAAGGCACCCGCGGCACTGAAGCGCTTCAAGAACAGCAAGTAATGGCAACCACGCTTGCCGAACACATTGTAGGAAAGCTTATCGCCGCGTCAGTTGTAGAGGAGGCCGATAGGGAGCTATACGTTTATGGTTTCTTTTTATTGATTTCGCGTCTCTTCTTCTTCCTGGTAGCAGCTGTTTTTGGCTGCTTCCTGGGAATCCCGTGGGAAAGCGTTATTTTCTATATTGTGTTCATTCTTCTGCGAAGCTATGCGGGAGGAGTACATGCCAAAACGGAAAAAGCCCGCACTGGCTGGACCACATTGGCGATGGGAATTGCTGTAGCTGCTATCAAAACGCTGGAAGCCTCAAATGGGAAAGCCCTGCCGCTGCTTATTTTCAGCAATCTATGCCTTTTGCTGTTCACCCCCCTGGACAGCAAGGAAAAGCCTCTGGATGCTGAAGAAAAGCGCAGATACCGAAAAATCTGCCTGTGGCTGCTGCTCATTTGTGACGCGGCAGTCGCTGCGGCATATTTTCTGAAGCTCCCAATGCTGTATTATCCTGTGATCTGTGGTATGTGTTTGGAAGCGATTTTATTGAGCATTGGAAAAATGTCCGATATGTAGCAAGGAAAATCCATTCCTATCCGTCCTGGGTTGACAGCAAAATGCGGCTGAAGGTGAAGAAATGCAACAGTGTATGGCTAAAAAAAGTCATTGACGAGGAAATCAAGGCGGTGGATGGAGCTATTGGACGCTGTTTCCTACCGAATTCCCCGTCAGGTCACCAAATGTCGGACATACCGGATAGGCAGTCAATTCGTCAGCTATCCGGTATGTCCACGCTGCAACATAAGCGCGGAAAGAGAATACATGGCCTTCTGCGACCGCTGCGGTCAAAAGCTTGCCTGGGATCGATTTCCAAAGGGATAAGCCTTCCGCCAGTTTTTCCAGCTTTCGTGAAGTAATTCGGTTCCTCTACTGAAAGCAATGATGAAACGCCTGATCAGCGGTTCATATATGCCCTGGGGTTAGTAGTGAAGGTGCACCGCTAAAAACCCGTAGCGATACTGCCATGGGCTGTCAGTGGCATGGGCAATGGTTGACGGCGTAAAAAATCGTAAAAAGGGGATAGCCATGAAAAAAACAAAGGATACGGCGTAAACTCATCATATCGGTTATTTGCATTGCTTTGGTTGGTACGGTTTTGGCTGGATATGCTTTTGCCTATGGCATTTGTGGGCATCTTGATGCAAATGGTAGAGCGTGTCAATATATGGCGGACACCAAAGTTTTTATCGGAGAAAGCGATAATCAGTTTGCCCAGCATCAGTATAAATTACTGGATTCCCAAGGAAACCCTACAGGCAGTTACGCTACATGCACTTATTCTTACTATTATAAATTTTACAACTATGTGTGTGCCGCTGGTCATCACACACCCGGGCCAAGAGAAACAATTTATAACAACGACCACACTTGCGGTAGCCGCTAAAACATTCTTAGGAAGCTTCTTTTCCCATAGACCTGTTGTGCCAGAAAAATTTGGAGGTGAATTCCTATGCTTTCTCAATATCTCTTCCGCTCCTTCCGCCGCAAGCCCCTGCGGCATTTTTCCCTTTTCTGGGTGCTGATGTGCGCCTTTATGCTTCCCCTGGTGGTATCCATCTACCGGGACAGCCTCGATTACGGCAGAATGCTGCAAAACCGCAATTTCACAAAGGATCAGGCAATTCATATTTCCGGCGCACAGCCGGAGGATGTGGTACTGTTTCAGGGGATCGACGGTCTGACAGAACCCTACTATGAGGATGGAGTGATTTACCTCACTCTGAAAGAGCTGGGAGAGAGCTCCTCCGAAATGCTCGCAGGATTTTCCGGTATCCTGCATGAGCAAATGTCCAAAAGTTCCAATCCTCTGAGCCTGCTTCTGTTTTCGGATGCCTTGGGCTCAAACAATGCGAATGATCCTTTCCAGGTTTCCCTACAGCGCCGCCTGCGCCTAACCAACCTTGCACTGCTGCTGTTTTCCGGCCTTATCGTCCTGAGTTCCTATCGCAATCACATTGCCAATTTTTCTCAGGAGCTGGCAGATTTGACTGCGCTGGGAGCAGACAAAGGGCAAATCCAGCGGATGTTCCTTTTGGAATTTACTATTCTATTCCCCTTTGCCGCACTCAGCGCTGTGACAATCTCCTGGTTCGTCATGCGAATTCTCTACCGGCAGTATTTGGGCAATACCGCCTCCTCTGTAACCGTATGGGAGGTATTTCACATGGATCCGGTAAATACAGCGCTGGAAATCCTGTTTTATCTGCTGGTATGCCTGTGTGCCATCGGCATCTCTCTGCGGCTTCCGGCGCCCAGCAGCCGCAGAGCAGCACGTCGATCCTTCCATTCTCTGCCTCGGCTGTGGGTGCATCGAACCAGCGCCCCTTTTGTCTGGTGTCTCGTCATTTTCATTCCGTTGGTTACCGCATTCCTCCTTTTGTTCAATCGCTATTTGGGAATCTACGCACTTCAGGCATATAGTACCCAGGATGCAAAAATTTCCGTGACCTCCGCCAATAGGGGCTTTACATCGGAACAGCTGAATTCCATTTCCAAAATCCCTGGAATCCATCGAATCGAGCGAACAGTAGATTCTTCTTTCTCCTATTTACTGCAAGTCCCCAGAGGGTTCTTTCTGGAAACAAACCTCCATCGCTATCAGGAGTACGCCCCCGGAGAATCGGATTTGGAAAAATACCAGGTTGTCGCACAGATTCCCGAATACGAAGAAGCCAGAACTACCTACTATCTGTGCAAAGATTCGTTATCCTCAGAATATATTGAACTCACTCTGGTCAAATCCATTCCGCTGGTTCATCCAAAAGACGGCTCCGAAATCAGTCGCTTTGACGTCTATATCAGCAATGAACTGATGGATGAGTTGGAGGCAGCCGCTACCGTTCTGCGTCTGGATATATTCACTGCTCCCGAACACTCTGCCGAAATTGAGGCTGCACTGCGCAGCCAGCTTCCCGAATCCTATTTCGTGAGCAATTTCCAGAATGTTACAGATACCTCCATTTCACGGCAGGAGGGGCGTTTGTGGCTCCTTTCTTGGATTTTCTGCATTCTGATGATTGTCGCCATGCAGATTGTCTGGGTGCGCCTTTCCAAATATGTGGCCGACTGCGCTTTCATGCTGCGCATCATCCAGCAGGTCGGGGCCTCCCGCCAGCAGCTTTCCCGGCTGATTCCGGTGGGGTTTGGCGCTATCCCCGCAGCGGTGCTGCCATTTCTCATTGCCATTCCCTGGGCATGGCTGGATGCCTCCCGAAGCAATCGGCCGTTTATCATTTCGGGGCCGGTGCTGGCCATCTATCTCGGAATTGTCCTGCTGGCGATTGCCGCATTCTGGCTGCCGGTGAAGGTGACCCTCAAAAAGATTCTGAAAGACAGGAAATAAGGAAGGAGAATCCCTATGTCTTTGTTGGAAGTAAAAGACCTGTGCCGGACATTCCGGCAGGGGGATACGGACATTCACGCCGTGGGCCATGTGAGCTTCTCCATGGAAGCCGGGGAGATGCTGGCCATCGTGGGTCAGTCCGGTTCGGGCAAGACCACCCTGCTGAATCTGCTGGGCGGCATCGACAAGCCCAGTGCCGGGCAGGTGCTGCTGGATGGGCGGGACATCCACACCCTCTCCGATGCCGAAGCGGCGAAGCTTCGCAGGCAGAAAATCGGCTATATCTACCAGGATTTCAAGCTGCTGCCCATTCTGACGGCAAAGGAGAATATCATGCTGCCCGCCATCCTGGATGGCAAGAAGGCTCCGGCAAGGGTTGTCAGCGCACTGGCAGACCGGCTGGGCATCGGCAACCGCCTGAACCATCTGCCGTCCCAAATGTCCGGCGGCCAGCGCCAGCGGGTGGCCATTGCCCGGGCGCTGATCAATCAGCCCGCCATTATTCTGGCGGACGAGCCCACCGGGAATCTGGACAAGGCCTCTGCCCAGGAAATATTGGAGCTACTGTTACAGCTCCATCGGGAGGGAAACACCATCCTCCTGGTCACCCACGAGGAGAGCTTCGCCGACCTGTGCCCCCGAAAGATCACCCTGAGCGACGGCCGGATCATTTCCGATATTCGCAGATAGCAAACCGGGCTTCCGCACTGCGGAAGCCCGGTTCGTGTTCAATTATCCCAAATTCACTTACTTCATCAGCTTGCAGACCAGCTCGCTGTAGGCGAAGGGGTCGTCCAGGGGCAGCTGGGCCATCAGCTGGGCCTGGCAGCACAGCAGCTGGGCATAGTCCTTGGCCAGCACCGGATCCTCGGTCATCACCCGCTGTAGGTTCTTCACCGCCTCGTGCTCCGGATTCAGCTCCAGAACCCGGCCCACGTTGTAGGCGAACTCCGGATTCACCCGCTTCATATACTTCTCCATCTCGAAGCTCATGCCGGCCTCAGGCACCATGGCGGCGGGGTAGCTGCCCAGATTCTGGGACAGGCGAACCTCCTTCACCTGGTCGCCCAGGCTGTCCTTGACGAAGGTCAGGAAGCCCTTCAGCTCCTCGGCCTTCTCCTCGGCCTGCTTCTTCTCGTCCTCGCTTTGCAGGCCCAAATCCTCGGTGGTCACATTGCAGAAGGACTTCTCCATATAGGTGTTCAGGGTCTGGGGCACGAACTCGTCCACCTCTTCGGTGAAGAGCAGGGTGTCGTAGCCCTTCTTCTCCAGCAGCTCCACCTGGGGCAGCTTCGCCAGATGCTCCTTGTTCTCGCCGGGGGCGAAGTAAATCTTCTCCTGGCCCTGAGGCATGGCATCCACATACTCCTTGAGGCTGATGCGTTTCCCCTGCTTGCGGCTGTAGAACAGCAGCAAATCCTGGCAGCTTTCCTTGTGAGCGCCGTAGTCGGAGACGGTGCCGTATTTCAGCTGGAGGCCGAAGGCGGAATAGAACTCCTCGTACTTCTCCCGGTCGTTTTCCAGCATGGATTTCAGCTCGCTCTTAATTTTCTTCTCGATGCTCCGGGCAATCACCGTCAGCTGGCGGTTGTGCTGGAGCATTTCACGGCTGATGTTCAGGCTCAGATCCTGGCTGTCCACAATGCCCCGGACGAAGCGGAAGTGCTCCGGCAGCAAATCCTCGCAGTTTTCCATAATCATCACGCCGGAGGAATACAGCTGCAAGCCCCGCTTGAAGTCCTTGGAATAGAAGTCGTAGGGAGCCTTGCCAGGGATGAACAGCAGGGCCTTGAAGGACACGGCACCCTCGGCGCTGGTGTGAATCACCCGCAGGGGCTTGGTGAAGTCGTAGAACTTATCCCGGTAGAAGGTGTTGTATTCCTCTTCGGTGACGTCCTTCTTGGCACGCTGCCAGATGGGCACCATGGAATTCAGGGTCTCCATTTCGGTATAGGTTTCGTATTCGGGCTTGTCCTCGGGGGAGTCCTCCTTCTTCCGGGACTTCTCCACCTCCATGACGATGGGGTAGCGGATGTAGTCGGAGTATTTCTTTACCAGGCTGCGGATTTCGTATTCGTCCAGATATTCGCTGTACTTCTCGTCCTCGGTGTCGGGCTTCAGGGTCATAATCACGTCGGTGCCGGACACGTCACGCTGGCAGGGCTCGATGGTATAGCCGTCGGCCCCGTCGGAGGTCCACTTCCAGGCGGTGTCCTCGCCCCACTTCTTGGAGATAACGGTGACGGAGGAGGCCACCATAAAGGCGGAGTAGAAGCCCACACCGAACTGGCCGATGATATCGATATCCTCGTTCTTCTCCATGGCCTGCTTGAAGCCCAGGGAGCCGGACTTGCAGATGGTACCCAGGTTTTCTTCCATCTCCTCTTTGTTCATGCCGATGCCGTTGTCGGACACGGTGAGGATGCGGGCATCCTTATTGCGGGTGACGGTGATTTTCAGGTCATCCCGGTTGACGTTCATGCTGCCGTCGGTGACGGACAGATAGGCCAGCTTGTCCATGGCATCGCTGGCGTTGGAGATAATCTCCCGGAGGAAAATCTCCCGGTGGGTGTAGATGGAGTTAATCATCAAATCCAGCAGCCGCTGGGATTCCGCCTTAAACTGCATTTTTTCCATAATCAAAAAGCATCCTTTCTGCCGGAGTGCATTTAGCACTCTTCAATACTGAGTGCTAACATTATACCGCACTTTTGGAAAAAAGCAAGGGGGTGGAAAAAAGTTCTTTCTTTATTTACATTTTTGTGTTAAGATTAAACTGAATAGATATGCCATAGGCCCAGCGCACCCCCCGATGACCGGTGGAACGTAACCCATTCCGAGTTCCGTAGGGGCGATGAAAATCGCCCGCCAACCTTGCAGCTTAGCGAGTACCCCGATGAATGGTGCAAGCCCTTCCCGGCTCCCTCCCTGAGGGAGCTGTCACGCCCAAAGGGCGTGACTGAGGGAGTGTC
>UROL01000032.1 GCA_900549495.1 uncultured Eubacteriales bacterium
CGAGATCAGCCTCGGTCTCGTGGGCTCGGAGATGTGTATAAGAGACAGGATACATATAGATCCCCCATTTCAAATTCTGCAATTCCCCTGTTATGCAATCATACAGCCATTGACTACATCTCCTCGTCATCCCAGCCCGGGTACTGGGCCGGGGGATCTCCAACCACTTTGATCACACGGGCGTTTCTCGTTTTCTCCTCCAATTCCTGCATCACTCTGCACTGGAAACGCCATTCGTCTCCAAAATCAAACAAGTACTTAAATTTATCGCCTTTTTTCAGTCCCAGTCGTCCAAGTGGCATCTTGTAGGATATCCGGCAGCCCTCATCCATATCGTCGGAATAATAGGCACAGAAATCGCTCCAATACCGGTCATCCATAAAGAACGCATGGCAATGGTCATCGTCAAATTCGAAAGCACTCAAAATCGCTTCACTCAATGCGCCAAGGGTTTTCTGCTTGCCGATTTGAATGTACCGGTAACAGCCTCATATTCTACTCCTTATCTATTGCGCTATTGTTCTTCCCGCAGGATGTCCATCAGATGGTCCAGAATAAACTGCTGTGCATTTGCCCCGTAGTACACCGCCTGAAAAGGCCCGGCCTTCCCCTGCATCTCACGGACATACAGGCCCAGCTGCTCTCCTGTCGCCGTTGGCAGCCGCTTGGATTTTCCGGCTTCGTCAACTCGCTTTTCCAGGAAGCCTTTTTCTATCAACCAATTTGTGATCGTGGTCGCCTTCAGCCGCTTCCTGGCCGGATCATTGACCCCATCCGTAATTCGATCTGCAAACTGGGTAATTCGAAGCGCTTCCTGAGAAGGCTGCAAACGGGAAATCTCCTCTTGGGTGATATAGAAATTCTTCTCTCCCGAGATTACCCTGCCGCCGTTGGCAATGACCTGATCCAATATCCCGGAAACATAGAAAAAGCACCTGGCCAACCGAACATTGTTCAGCGCAGAATCATTGGGGAACTCCTGCCCTGAAATTGGGTCGATTCCCTGGGCCAATTTGTCCATATACATTTTTGCCCGCTGCATGATTTCCAGCTCTGTCATAATAGCCCCCTCCTTGTTGTGCTTTTAGCTTAGCACCTTTGCACCAGACAGGCAACGGAAATCATCAATCGAAACGAATATTCGTCTTTTTCGCCTAAAACTTCTTTTATTTCTGTGCAATATGACATAGTTTACCCAGCAAATTTTTGCGCTGTGGTCACAGTACGTAGACAGGTACACCCCATCCGTCCGCCGCACAGGGTTGCTGCGGGCTTCATCAGGATGTTTCTGGCCTCCAGGTCGGCTTGGGCGGTGCGTTCCAAGTAGTGGTGTTCTTTCGGGGGGCAGGGGATTTAGGGAAAGAGCCGGAGTGGAGCTGCAGGGAGTAGAACAGGCCACTGAGCAGCAGCCAGACGCTTGCAAATATACATCTTCACCTCAGCACTACCCTATTCTCCATTTCCCACGGATATTCCGACTGGACAGGCTGGTTTTCCCCACAGAGCAGTAAATTTTGGTGGGCAGTATGCAGCGCTCCCATCAGAGAACTCCCTGCGCCTCCCTCCCAGCTGTCCATACGAATTTTTCCACTCCCCAGGCAGTCCATTTTTCTCATAGTGGGTGAAAATGTTTCAAATGTGTCCCATGGTATTGGGAGAAATGTGTATTTTCTTCTTTTATTTTCCTTTTCCCTATGCTATAATGTGAAAAATCACCCTGTATCCAAGGGTGAAAAATACAAAAAGGAGGCACTGATATGGGTATTGGTGAGATGCTGGGCGTAAAAAACGTCAAGCTGGAATTGAAGGGGAACTATGCTTCTCTGGCAGAGCTTCTGGAGGCAATGCAAAATGTCAAATTCGAAGCGGGCGTTCCTCAGCTTACAAAGCACGGCATTGGCTCCGTAATCGTTTTCCCGCCGGTTGACCGCAACAACCAGGTGTGGATTACAGGAGCAAAGGGGAAGTTCACCGTCATGCGAAGTGCAGAGGTAGCCGGGCTGGGAAATGTGGCAAAGAATGCCATGCTTGATAGCCTGACCGATGGCTGGAGCAGCGTAAGCGGTGCCTTTGGCAATAAGAAGAAGCGCTGCATGGAGCTGGTGGAGATTACCGCCAAGGAAATGAAAGAAGCAGGAATTTAATACAGCCAAACCGGAGCCTCCGACTTTTGGGGGCTCCGGTTTGCTCTAGGGAAGCCCTGCCCCCTTTTGGCGGCACGCAGGGACTACAGGCACTCTGCAAAAATCCTGCATGTGTATTGCTTTTCTCCATTTCAGGGGCTACAATGGAGGGGATTCCACTTCGTGTCACACGAAATGGCCTATTTTCTTCCAAATAATCAAGGGAGACTGCCTATGAAATTCATCCACCTGTCCGACTTGCACCTGGGCAAGCGGCTCAACGAAATCTCCATGCTGAAGGACCAGGAATACATCCTGCTGCAAATATTACAAATTATCGATGCGGAGCAGCCGGAGGCCGTGCTGATTTCCGGAGATGTGTACGACAAAAGTATCCCCTCCGCCGAGGCTGTCACGCTGTTTGACGATTTTCTCTGCCGCCTGGCAAAGCGCAAGCTCCATACCTTCCTCATCAGCGGCAACCACGACAGCGCTGAGCGGCTGGCCTTCGGCAACCGGCTGCTGCAATCCAGCGGCATCCACATTTCCCCGGTGTACCGTGGCAATCTTTCCCCGGTCACCCTGGAGGACTGCTTTGGTGCCGTACATTTTTGGCTGCTGCCCTTCCTGAAGCCGGTGCAGCTGCGGCAGCTGTTCCCGGAGGAGACCATAGAGACCTATACGGATGCCTGTGCCGTCGCCGTTGCCCACATGCGCCTGGATAAGGGGGCACGCAACGTCCTCCTGACCCATCAGTTTGTCACCGGCGCCGCCACCTGCGACTCCGAGGAAATCTCCGTGGGGGGCACGGACAATGTGGATGCCTCCGTGTTTGCAGACTTTGACTATGTGGCCCTGGGGCACATCCACAGCCCCCAGAACATTGGCTCCAACCGTATCCGCTACTGCGGAACCCCCCTGAAATACTCCTTCTCCGAGGCGGGGCACCACAAAAGCGTCACCGTTGTGGAGCTGGGAGAAAAGGGGGAAGTGCATGTAACCCTTGTCCCCCTGAGCCCTAAGCACGACCTTCGGGAAATTCGGGGCAGCTTTGGAGAGCTGACAGACAAGGCCTATTACGAGGGCACCGCCACCGACGACTATCTGCACATCCTCCTCACTGACGAAGAGGACATTCCGGAGGCCAGCAGCAGACTGCGGGTAATCTACCCCAATCTGATACAGCTCAGCTATGACAACACCCGCACCAGAACCACCCAGGTGGTAAACTGCGCCCAGGACGTGAAACGAAAGTCCCCCCTGGAGCTGTTCGATGAGCTGTACCAAAAGCAGAACAATCAGCCCATGAGCGACGTACAGCGTGGCTTCCTGCTGGAATTGATGGATACCCTTGGGGAGGAAAACCAATGAGACCTTTGAAACTGACCCTTGCAGGCTTCGGCCCCTATGCGGGTATTCAGGAGCTGGATTTTTCCCGACTGGGTACCAGCGGCCTCTATCTGATTACCGGGGACACCGGTTCGGGAAAGACCACCATCTTCGATGCCATTACCTATGCCCTCTTCGGAGAGGCCAGCGGCGACAGCCGGGAGCCTGCCATGCTGCGCTCCAAATACGCCTCTGCCGATGCCCCCACCTATGTGGAGCTGACCTTCCACCACAAGGACAGCACCTATACCGTAAAGCGTGTCCCCAGCTATACCCGCGCCAAAAGCCGGGGCACCGGCCTGACCGCCCAGGCGGCCACCGCAGAGCTTCTCTATCCGGATGGGCACAGCATCACCAGGCTAAAGGACGTAAACCAGGCAATCCGGGATATCATTGGCCTGAATCGGGAGCAGTTCTCCCAAATTGCCATGATCTCCCAGGGAGATTTTCGGAAGCTGCTCCAGGCCGGTACCGAAGAACGGCAGAAGATTTTCCGGGACATCTTTGGCACAGGCTTCTATGTGCTGCTGCAAAGCAAGCTAAAGGACAAAGCCGCCCAGGTGGGGCGGGAGACAAGTGATGCCGCCCGCAGTATCCGGCAATATGTGCAGGGTGTCACCTGTAGCGAGGATTCCGTGCACTTCCCTGATGTAGCAAAAGCAAAAGATGGGCAAATGCCCATGGCGGAATTCCAGGAGGTGCTGGAAGCGGTTCTGAAAGAGGATGCCGAGGTGTCGGAAAAGCTGGGAGCCCAGCTGTCCACCGTGGAAAAAGATCTGGACACAGTTAAGATGCAGCTGACCAAAGCCCAAAACCGGCAGGATACGGAGCAGCGGCTTGCTGCACAGCAGGAAAGGGAGCCTGGCCTGTCCGCCCGGCTAAGGGAAGCCGAAGCCGCATGGAACGCCGCCAAGGGCACGGAGCCCAGACGAGAGGAGCTGAAAGAACAGCTTGCAGTCTGGAGGCAGCAGTTTCCGGAATATGACAGCCTGGGGCAGCTGGAAGCCAATCTGAAAGCAGCGAAAAATGGCCTTGCCAAGGCGGAACAAGACCAGAAAACCGCACAGCAGAATCAGAGCACCCTGGCAAATGAGATTAAGAACCTAAAAAGCGAGCAAGAGAGCCTCTCCGATACAGAAGCGCAAAAAGCGCAGCTCTCCGCCCAGAAGCAGCAGGCGGCAGACCGGAAGGCAAGGTTCACCACGCTGCTTTCCCACATAGATAACCTTGCCGCCGAGAAGAATGCCCTTGGCAAGCTGCAAGCTGCTTTTGAAACTGCGTTGGATACCGCCAACTGCCTTTTGCAGGCATATAACGATAAGAACACCGCATTTCTCCGGGAGCAGGCCGGTATCATGGCAAGCACATTGGCAGAGGGGATTCCCTGCCCTGTCTGCGGCTCCATGCATCACCCCAGCCTTGCCGTGCTGTCCGAAAACGCCCCCACCGAGGCAGATGTTAAAAGGGCGAAGGAAAAATACGAAAAAGCGAATGCGGAGGTGGGTTCCGCCAGCGGAAAGGCAAATATACAAAACGGTATTGTTTCCACCAAGGAAGCGGGTGTGCTCTCGGATATTGCATCCCTGCTTCCCGGCACCTCTTTTCAGGATGCCCCCGCTGCCGCTCAGGAAAAAGCATCTGGGCTTCAGGCTGAAATAGAAGGGCTAGAAAATGAACTTGCTAAAACCGAAAAAAGCCTCCGCCGGAAAAAGGAACTGGATGGGCTGATTCCTCACAAGGAAGACGAGCATCAGAAAGCCAAGGACGCATTCACAGAGGCCGGTATGCAGATTGAGCTTCGGAACAGCGAAATTGGCACTTTGGGGCAGCAGCTTGCCGACTTGCACAGCAAGCTGCCCTTCCCGGACAAGGAGACTGCAATGCACCAGCAGAAGGTCGGTCAGCAGGAGCTGGATACGTTGGAGGGAGCACTAAAGAAGGCAGATGAAGACTATCACAAGTGGAAGGAAGCATTGTCCAATGCCCAAGCTGCCATTGCACAGCTGAGAGAGCAGCTTGCCGCCCAGCCCGAATGGGATACGGAAGCGCTGACCAAGCAAAGGGATTATCTGGCACAGCAGCAGGAAAAAATTCACCAAGCGCAGGAGGCTGTGAATTACCGCATTGTCTCCAACAAAAAGGCAGAGGGGAATATTGCAGACAGTGTTTCTGCGCTGGCAAAATTGGAGCAGCGTTACGCCTGGATGAAGGCTCTTTCCGACACCGCCAACGGCACCGTCAGCGGCAAGCAAAAAATCGAGCTGGAAACCTATATCCAGGGGGCCTTCTTCGACCAAATCCTGCTGCGGGCGAATATCCGCCTGGAAAAAATGTCCGGCGGACAATATGACCTAAAGCGCCGGGCCGTGGCTGACAATCTGAAAAGCCAGGCCGGCTTGGAGCTGGACATTATCGACCACATCAACGCCTCGGAGCGCAGCGTCAACACCCTCTCCGGCGGCGAATCCTTCTTGGCCTCCTTGGCTCTGGCCCTGGGCCTGTCTGACCAGGTGCAGATGTCCACCGGCATCCGGCTGGATACCCTGTTTGTAGACGAGGGCTTCGGCTCCCTGGACCCGGAGGCCCTGAGCAAGGCCTACAACACCCTGGCCAGCCTGACAGAGGGCAACCGCCTGGTGGGCATCATCTCCCATGTGGCAGAGCTAAAGGAACGAATTGACAAGCAAATCCTCGTCACCAAAAATCGGGACGGCGGCAGTACCGCCGAAATCATTGCCTAGCCCCTGCCATTTTCTATCAGCCCGGAGGATTGGTTCCCTCCGGGCTGTATACATAACCGGCCTAATGCGATTTTTCTATTTTATGATCGTTTTTCTTTTTTAATAGATTGTGCTTGTTTGTTCAGCAAGCGTAATACTGACATCACAAGCAACATAGCAAAAACACAGCATTGAGTTTCACTTTTTGCAAGGTAGAAAAGGTTAACAAAGTATTGCAGTTAAAGGCTTTTATGACAATTATCTCTCATACTGCACAATGCAAAACTGAACAAATGAGTTTCGGTTTATTTGCCCTTAAATTTCTTTGTATTTTACAGATAATCAAAACAACTTTATACTATTCTATTACTGTTTATTTAAGAGATATCATCAGAAGTTCCCAGATAATCCAGAATTGACTTTTAGGAATAGGATATATAAAATATAGGTTAATCCATTAAAATCAATCTGGGGTCAATCTGGTTAATCTGAGGATTATATATAAAAAGGACCTCAAGAAAATAGTCGGAAAAATAAGGAAAAAAGTTTATTTTGCCTATGTACTTTCAGAAAACAATGTGGTATAATATATACAGGTCGGAAAAGACCAGTTAATTTAATATTTTGAATGCTTAGAGAAGCAAAGTTACCTTTAGACGAGGTTTAACTGGCTTCTCTTTTTTGTTGCCTAAAATCAAAAGGAAAGGAACAAGGAAAATGGATAACAAAACAAATAAGCATGAATTTGCGTGTAATGCTGGTAAGATTACCGAGTACGAAGTTAAGGAACATATTGACACTATCATGGTGGGCTTTCGTGGATTCTCAAAGGAAGTGTCGATTGTAAAGTGGAACGACAAGAAGCCTGTGTTTGATATTAGAGCATGGCGAGTATCTGACAGAGACGGATTGCAATATCCTTTGCGTGGTATCACTTTCTCTAAGGAAGAGCTTATCAAGTTAAGGGAAATCTTGAACAGCATTGATGTGAATTGCATTGATGAATATATGTGAGCAAAGAATGTGAGGTATTGAATATGAACGGAGCAAAGACTGACGAAAGAAATTACTATGCTGAAAGCTACATTGCTTTAATCGAAGCAATTATCAAGGAAACAGCTTCAATAATCAAAGACATAAAGAAAGCAATGGGCGAGGTGTGAAAATGGGAAAGAAAAAACTACAAGGTGCAGACGGAATCAACTTCCAAATGCAACTTACAATAAAAGGCTTGGAAACCGTAACATTTCCAAAGGAAACTCTAACAAATGAATCTGGCAAAGATATTGCATGGATTGAGTGCTTAGGCGGTAAAGTTTCTGCTTATGTGAATCTGCCACACGCAGTAAGACCAAACAACATTCAACCATTTCAATTATCTGATTGCATTCAGATAGATTTGATTAGTGATAAGGTTATCGAATACATGAAAGCATACTTAAAAAAGCACATGAAAGGTAATTACTCCAACGAGATATTAAAGCAGTTGAATGTGTCAAGCATGGAGTGCAACATTACTATTAAATGTGTGGGCAAATGCAAACCGAAAGATGTAATCAATCTGTTTGAGAAATCAGTTGACAAAACTTTTATTGCGCAGGAAGCAAGGGACAAAAAGAAAACCTTTCGTAAGGACCAAGACAGCATTATATACAGAAAAGACCATTATTACCGTTTGAAAGTTTACAACAAGTCTAAGGAACAAAATGATAAAGGAAATCCGTTAGTGGAAAGCAACCTTATTCGTGTTGAGTTTGTATTCTTAGAACGAATGCTCGATAGTATGTATGCCGATAGAATGTCATTAGAGGATATTCTCACAAGAAAGTCTTTACGAAAGCTAATCGACCAATACCAAGAAACATTTACTGATATATGCGAAAAGAACATTAAACCTATGCTGAATGGTTGTGTGCAAGAGGTGTTTGAATGTTTGACGACCTCTAACTCTGGTAAAGAAATTAGTGAAACTTTATACAAATGCAAGGAATGTATTGTTGATGTTGAGGTGCTACGCAAGGCATTGAAAAAATGGTATGCGTTTAAGAAACAGGGCGACAGGTCAAAACAGGTCATTGCATATTATCGTGAAAACAATTTTGGTATGCCAGAAGATGTAATACGAACCGTAAAGCAAATGCACAATTCATTATAAAAGAGGGCTTCTAAGGTACTAATAATTGGTACCCTGCGACCCCAAAATCAAGAAAGTGCAAAACTCAAAATCTATGTGTAAAACAGCATTTATGAGTGTATAAAAGCCATTATTTGATGTGTTTGAGCAAATTAAGAATTTCAAAAAGTGTCTATAAAGTAGACAGATACACAAACAGATAACAGTACATTAACATTAAGGGGGTGTTCACTAATGCAGGTAGAACGCATATCAGCAGACATTACATTGAAGCATAAACCCAAAACGGGAACACAGGCTTACAATATGCTGATCGAATCTCTCAAAGCAGAGATACAGGAAAAACAAGAGATTTTATCTCATCTCACACAAAATAAAGTAAAACAGAAATTCATAGAGAACTGGAATCCTACAACAAGGAGCGTGAACATCTATGATATGTAGGAAGGAGTGATTTTCTATGCCTTATGCTAAAGGACAAAGCGGTAATCCAAAAGGCAGACCTAAGCAAACCGCAGAGCAGAAATCACAAAAGGAGCAATTTCAGAGGTTGCTTAAATCTTCTACCGTTGAAGCTCTGCAAAGCATAATCCAGATTGCCAATGACAGATACAACAAGGACCGATTCAATGCTTGTAAGTACATCATTGACAAGGCTTATGGTGCAAATACTGCTTTTCTTTTAGACGGTACAGAAGATACTGCTCCTACTGTGATTAGGATTGTTCCATACGGTAAAGAAAACGAGGACTGGAACGAAGATGACTGGGAAGAAGAATGGAACAATGCCCCAGATGAAAACGAGGTAGATGAATAATGGTTAAGATTACAAACGGAACAGTTACCACAGAGGTAACGCAAGGTGCGTATGATACATTCTACAAGGAACAAGGATTTGTGATTGTGTCAGACGAAAACGAAAATATCGAATGGGAGGAAGAAGAAAATGGCTAAAGTCAATACTATTGCAAACAACGGGCTGACTATCGTTGAGAACTACAATAAACTGCTTGAACAGTTCAGAAAAACAAAGACCATTGATGATGTGCGTATTCTGGTTGCAAGTGTCAGAGATTTTATTTCTGTGTATAAGCGTGTAGATAAGAACATGGTAAATGAAATCTATGGCAAACTCCAGAGCAAATTGCAGGATATGGTTGCTGAAAATGCTTTTGTGTATGACCGTATGAATAACAGGGTTGAGGAAATCCGCAATCGTGCTTATGACTATGCAAATGAAAAGGACGATACACAGGCAGTACAGAGCAAAGCACTTCAGCTTATGTCTCAGATGCCTAAGGTAATGAACAGCAATCATGCGAACCGTATTACTAAGGTTTTGACAGATTCTATCAATTCTGGTGTTATCGGTAGCAAGGCCGTTCTGGAACTACTTAAATATCCTGCTTATGCTGATATGGTATCTGCAAAGATTAGGGAGCGTGCTTTTGAGGGTAGCAAATCTTCTGCTGAACAGGCTTTTGACAGATTGAAAGAATCTGAACTGAAAGAAGCCGAACAGGGTCTTGCTTCTGTGTATATGCAGGGATTCCACCTTAGAAACATTGAAAAACAGGTCAATGCGTTTAAGAAGCCTTCCGCATGGAATCCAGACGAACAGACAGCATAAAGGATAAGCCCAGAATAACACAGGATAATCCAGATTGAATCAGAAGTCATAAGGTAATGTATTCCTATGGTATAGGATAAAAGTTCACCAGAAGTCAACAGAGAACCTCTGGGGATAAACATAAAATTGAGAATAAAATAAATCGGTCACTAAAGAATAGTCCAGTTGTCCAGACGGAGCAAACACAAAAACATGGACAACAATACAATAGTTCAGATGAATTTGTATTCGTGTCCCTAATCGAAAGGGAGAATACAAAATGGCAAAGAAGAATAATACAAACAATACGAACACTTTACCAGAGCAGGAGTTTAACTTTATTGTATCAGATGTACGCATTCCTCGTATGGTGCCTTTACAGACTCTTGCAGATGAATCTGGTATTTCATATAAAGCACTTTGGCAGATGTGCAAACAGAACAAAATCGTGCATATTAAGTCCGGTAATAAGTTTCTTGTGAATGTGGATAAATTCATTGAGTTTCTCAATACCGGCGAAACGGAGGTTGAGGGCAATGACGGAGACAACACAGCATAAAAGCAATACACCCATTGAATGGGAGCAAGCCGAGGGATTTTCAAAGTACCTTATTTCTACTGACGGGCAGGTTTACAGCCTTAAGAGTGACAGACTCTTACCGCAAGGCTTTACCCATAGAGGATATAAGCAGGTTGATGTGTGCAATGATGAGGGAATCAAAAAGCACATGAGAGTTCACAGGTTAGTTTACATGGCACATAAAGGTGCAATTCCAGAGGGTATGCAAATCAATCATAAGGACGAGAACAAAGCAAATAATTGTATTGACAATCTGGAACTTATGACAAATAAAGAAAATTCAAGCTATGGCACTCGTAATGCACGAATCAGTCAATCAATGAAAAGATACAGAGCAAAACAGCGAGCAATGGCAGCTTGTTGATGTGGTATCAGAATTTATAAAATTTGATACTATCTCTAAAGGCTTAAAAATAGGGTTCAAAAAGTACAAGATAAAACTTTTGATTATTCTCAAAAAAGAGGTGTACTTTTTGATACCTGCCTGATATTATCAAATCAGAAACGAACAGTTGTTCGACAAAGAAATGAGGTGTTCAGATGAACGATAAGTTTAAGAATGACAAGCTAAAGTTTGAACTTATCAGAAACGCTGATTTGGTGTGTACGGATTGCCTATACAAATATGACGATACGAATATGCCATGCAATGTTTCTAAATGTGAGATGTACGAAGAAAAGCCCTCTACCGTTATTGATGGTGGAAACTGCGATTTATACGATAAGGGGGTGTCAGAATGAAATATGTAGCTTATCACAGGACAAGCACAAAGGACCAGCACTTAGACAGAGGAATTGCAGAACTTACCAAGTATTGCAAAACACATAATATCCAGTTGTATAAAAGCAAAGTTTATACAGACCAGAGAACAGGTAAAGACTTTGACAGGCCACGATATATTATGTTGAAAGAGGAAATCCTTGAAAGTGGTGATGTGCTGATCGTCACAGAGCTTGACCGATTAGGGCGAAATAAGGAAGCCACACTAAAGGAATTACGATTCTTTAAGGACAACGGTATTCGTGTTATGGTGTTAGAATTGCCCACAACATTGATTGACCTATCAGCTATGGAAAACTCAATGGCTCGTATGATGTTAGAGACTATCAATAATATGATGATTGAGTTGTATGCAAGCATGGCACAGGTTGAAATTGAGAAAAGAGAGAAAAGACAGCGAGAAGGCATTGAACAGAAAAAGGCTCGTAGAGAATGGGACGATTATGGCAGGCCAAGAGTTATGGACCTTGAAGAATTTGCTACCCACTACCGCTTAGTACAGCAAGGGAAAAAGAAACCATTTGAGCTTATGCGTGAATTAGGCATGACGAAGCCTACCTTCTATCGTTACAAAAATCAAATTGAGAAAGGGTGTTAAATATGGCATCAGTCAACAGAGTTGAATATAAAAGCGGTAGAGTTGTCTATCGTATAGTAATCTGTATGGGTTACGATAATAAGGGTAAGAAACTGGTTAAGAATCTTACATATTCGGTCAATCAGTCAGCAACACCCAAACAACAAGAACGAGAAGCGAAGAAGTATGCTATGGATATGGAAGATAAATTAAAATATGGCTATGACTTCAATGCAGAAAAAATGTCATTTGAAGATTTTGCATACAAATGGCTTGAGAGTGTTAAAGATAACATTGCTTATGGTACTTATGCAGGATATAAACAGGCATTAGAAAGCCGAATCATTCCCTACTTTAAGGGATATAAAGTAGCTCATATAAAAACACCACACATTGAAGCATTTTACAGAA
The DNA here is from genome assembly GCA_900549495.1 of uncultured Eubacteriales bacterium. Classification (GTDB taxonomy): domain Bacteria; phylum Bacillota; class Clostridia; order Oscillospirales; family Oscillospiraceae; genus Faecousia. Next base: position 12,325 of record UROL01000032.1, read on the forward strand.
CTCTGGTTGATGACTACGCAACAGGTACCATAAAGAGATTTGCTAATGTATTGAATCTGATTTTTAAGACAGCCAAGCGTTACAGCATGATTGAGAACAATCCTTGCCAAGACGCACAAAAGCCAAAGAGAAAAGACGAGGACGAGGGATTAAAGTTCTTTACACCAAAGCAAGCATTGATGTTTATGAAATCTCTGAATATGTCATACGAGGTAACCTATAAAGGCCATCAGCGTATTGACGATACAGGTAAACCGTATTATGTGAATGAGTACACAGAATCCTATACTGTGCCGACACAATATAAAGTGTTCTTTACTCTCTCATTGTTCTGTGGATTCAGAAAAGGCGAAACACTTGCTTTGCACTGGAACGACATTGACTTTAAGGAAAAGAAAATCTCTATTTCAAAGTCTGTGGGTATGACGGAAAACGGATTTGATTATAAAGAGCCTAAGACAAAGAAATCTGTCAGAAAGGTATCTATTCCAGATGATGTAATCCCACTTTTGAAGCAGTATCACTTTGAGTACATACAGACACGATTTAGTCATGGTACTGCATGGCAAGGCGATTTGAGCAATGGCGGTAATCTGTTCATTCAAGCAGACGGAAAACTTATGGGGCATACAACACCTTATCAGTATTTCACAAAGCATTTACACCGCTATAATGAATGGGTGCAGAATAATCCAGACAAAGCAAAGGCCGAGGGATTAGAGGAATTACCGATTATTCCGCTTCATGGGTTGAGACATTCATGTGCTACCCTGCTCAATTATCTGGAAGTCAACATCATTGAAATATCAAAGACATTAGGCCATTCAACCTGTTCCACTACAATGAACATCTATGCTCATAGCTTTGAGGAACAGCAAGAGGAAGTAGCAACAAAGGTAAATGGGTTCTTACGATTGAACGCATAAATAATTGAGAGCCAGAGGAAAAAATCCAAAGGCTCTCATTTAGTCATCATTCATCTTTCAATTCCATGTGGTCAAGGGCATATTGTAAAGCCATGCTGATTAGTTCATTACGAGAACGATTCGTTTTAGCTGCTAAATCGTTATATTCCTCTTGCAAGGCTCTATCTATGCGTATCGTCATGGTGACAGATTTATCTTCTTTGGGTGTTACGATAAATTTCTCCATAATGCAATTCCTCCATTGGTTTTGATTACATTATAGTATTGACAAGAGGTGCAAAACTATGACACAATAATGAGTTAAAATTATACTGTACTTTTGTGTTACACTCTGCTATAATGCTAATATCAACCAAACTTGGAGGTATGGCATTATGAAAGATAAAGCAACCAAAAGCAATGTCAAGAAACCGATTTTCAAGAAGTGGTGGTTTTGGGTAATTATTGTTGTTATTCTGGCCGCTATCTTTGGAAACACAGGAGCAAAGAACGGTGTTGAGGACGGAGCAAAAGACGCTATCAGTTCAACAGAACAGCAAGCAACATCTGACAAATTCGTTGAAGATGTGAAAACCGCTATTTCTGGTGCTATTGACAGTGACAATGAAGCAATCACAGATGTTGCGTTGAAAGACAAAGATTTGTGTGTAACAGTTGATTTGAGTAAAGCTGACCCCAGCCCTCTTACAATAGAGGACTTGGCAATCTCTCGTACAAGTTCAATCACAGACGCTATACTTGAATTTACTGATTACGACAGTCAATGGAACACGATAACAGTTGATTTTGGAGATGTTGGCAAGGTCATATGTGACAAAGACAGCATAAAAGAAAATGAAGCAGGTGGACGATACTTCCCATCAGAAATCTTTACATTAAAATAAGTGGAGAAAACAAAGAGAGCCTTGACAGGAACAACAACCAGTCAAGGCTTTTCTTTATACTATCGTAATACTAAACTTACGGCGTGATATGGTGTGATAGACCGAGTTAGGGAAAGTAGAAATCCCAAAAAGGTAATACGGGTATCACTTATGGAGAGTTATGGAGAGATAGGGCGAGTGCCTGTTAATCTTTTTGAAATACAAGTATTTTAGCGTTATTGATAAAAAGGATTTATAGGTCGAAAAAGCGGGGAGGATGCCATGGACACAAAACAACTTGCCTACTTTATCTGTCTCTTATACACATCTCCGAGCCCACGAGACCGAGG
>UROL01000033.1 GCA_900549495.1 uncultured Eubacteriales bacterium
TATAAGAGACAGGCATTGAGGTGCACCTTGGCCACGGCAGCCCGCATCAGGATGGCGGCCTTCTGGGTGGCCTCTTCGATATTCTTATGAATCCAGGAGCAGTGCTCCCGGATGTTGGCAATCTCTACCAGGTAGGGGTTCAGCCCGTTTTTCTCCGCACACTTGCGGAAGGTGGCCTCGTGCATCCGGGGGGAGCAGGAGCAGACCACCAGGCCGTCCAGCTGCTTTTCCCGGATGGCCTGGGCAATGCGGGATTGACCTGCCTCGGAGCACATATAGGGGTAATCCTCCGCATGAACCACGCCGGGCTCCCGGAGTGCTAGCTCCACGACTTTTTTCACGTCCACCGTGGCGGCAATATTGCTGCCGCAGTGGCAGACGAATACACCAATTCTACGCATCTGTTACCTCCAATATTTCCGGAACGCACTCATCAGCAGCTGCTGGGGCATTTCCTCGTCCAGCAGGGCGGGAATTTCCTCTGCCGTCAGCCCCTGCTGTCCCCGCTGGCGAATCAGCAGCTGCCGGGCTGCATCAATCAGCCGGCCGGGCTGTACATCCCGGGGGCAGCGCTCAATACAGGCAAAGCAGCTCAGGCATTTCCAAGCGGATTTGGACTGGGCCAGACTCTCCACATCGTCATTGATTACATAGGTGACGAACTGATGGGGCTTGATGTCCATCTCGTTGAAGCTGGGGCAGGAGGCGGAGCACTTTCCGCACTTCATGCATTTCAGGGGATTGACACCGCTGATTTCCTTGATGGCCTCTACGGAATTCATTTGTCCCCCTCCTTTACGCCCAAAGCCTGGGCAAGAAGCTCGGTAAAGTAGTAAACCGGCAGCGTTCCGTCCTTGTTCAGGTTGTATTTGCACAGCGGGCAGGCAGTCACCAGGCACTCTGCCTGGAAGTCCTGGGCACTCTGGGCAATCCGGTGGCACATGCTCTTGGACATGTCGCCGTCTTTCAGACTGATGTAGCCACCGCAGCATTCGTTGCGGTAGGGGTAGAGCACCGGCTCAGCGCCGATGGCACGGATAAAGTCCTCCAGAATTCTGGGGCTTTCCGGGTCGTCGAAGGCCAGCACGGAGCTGGGCCGCAGCAGAAGGCAGCCATAGTAGGCGCCAATCTTCCGGCCGGTCAGAGGATTTACTACCTTCTTTTTCAGTTCCTCAAAGCCAACCACATCCCGCAGTACCTCCAAATAGTGCAGCACCCGGGTTTCTCCCAGATAGGGCTCAGGCAGCTGCATATAGTTGTTGGCCCGGCTTTGCACGTCGGCATCGGTTTGCATGTCATGGTTGACCCGTTTGAGCACATGGTAGCAGGCGGAGCACACGGCTACCAGATCCTGCCCCCGCTCCTTGGCGGCATTCAGCGCACGGACAGAGGGCAGCTTGCGGCCAATCTCGTCGTGACCCAGGGGGTACACGCCGCCGCAGCACTGCCAGTCCGGCAGCTCTTCCAGCCCAAAGCCCAGCACTTCGGCGCAGCTTCTGGCGTAAGCATCCAGATCCTTTGCCTTGTTACGCAGGGTGCAGCCGGGAAAATAACTGTATTTCATACCGTCCATCCTTAAATTTCGATACTGGCAATCACGCTCTTCAGGGCGTCTGCACTGGCCCGGAGCTTCTGCTGCTCGTCGTAGGTCAAATCCACAGGCACCTTGCCCTTCACGCCCTCGGGGCCGATGATGGTCATGGTGCTGATGCACACATCCTCGATGCCATACTCGCCATGCATCATGGAGGAGACGGTTGCCACGCTGTCATAGGCGGCCACCAGAGCGGAGAGAATCTTATTGACGGAGGCGGACACACCGTAGAAGGTGGCACCCTTCTTGGCAATGATGTCGCCGCCGGATTTCTGCACATATTTCAGGGTCTCTTCCGGGTCAAGGGGGGCTTTTACCAGTCCCTTCTTAATCATCAGGTCCTCGTACTCCGACAGGCTGCACCCGGATACATCCGCCAGGGACCAGGGGATGAAGGAGGTGTCACCGTGCTCGCCGTATACATAGGCGTGGATGTTCTTCTGGGCAACCTTGTAATTGGTGGACAGGCAGTAGCGCAGCCGTGCCGTATCCAGAATGGTGCCGGAACCGATAATCTGCTTCTCGGGGATGCCGGAGACCTTGGTAAATACATAGGTCATCACGTCCACCGGGTTGCTGACGATGACATACAGCGCATTGGGGCAGACAGGGGCAATCTGGGTGGCGATATCCTTGATGATATTCACATTGGTCTGGGCCAGGTCAATGCGGCTCTGGCCGGGCTTGCGGCCCATGCCGGAGGTGATAACAACAATGTCGGAATCCCGTGCGTCCTCGTAGTCGCCTGCAACTACGGTAATCGGCTCCCGGAAGCTGGCGCCCTGCACAATGTCCATTACCTCGCCCTCGGCCTTATCCTTGTTAATGTCAATCAGAACGATCTGGGATGCAATGGTTCCCAGGGAAAGGGTGTAGGCAATGGTGGAGCCTACGTTGCCGGCGCCGATTACAGTGACTTTTCTGCTCATAATGATTGTCTCCTTTCAGTTACAGCACCGGTTTGCCCGGTGACATTTCCTTAGTATGCCCGGCGGAATGGAATTTCTGCGCTCCCGCCGGTGCTTGCTGGGCGGCTGGATTTTTGAATGCTGTCCAGCGATTTATCGATAAAATTATACTTAAATAGACGCAAAAATGGAAATTGAATTATTGCATGGCAATTTCCCATCTGGTGAATACCAGCTTGGATGAACTAGACAAAAAATTGAGAATAAGTTGGATATAACGCACAAAAAGCAGGAACGCAGCCGGAAAAGGGGAAAACGCAGCCATTCCGTTTTGGAATGGCTGCAACAACTGAATGGAATATCAATCAGGATAAGCCACTTGATTCCGCTGGAGGGACAGCTGGTCGATAAAGGCCCGGTCCAGCCGACTGAACCGATATCCGGCCCGGGATATTAAGATATCCTCGAACTGGCAGTGGTTGGCGCAGGCGCATTTGCGCTGCACCAGATGATTGCTTTTCAGTGCCTCTTCCGGCAGGGGAGAGGTCCAGATGTAGGCCAGGGAATTTTGCCGCAGAAGGTCAAATTCCATGGCACGGTTGTAAATCAGAATCCGTTTTGCGTTTTTGGCAATGCCGGAGCTGGTCTTTGCCTCACTGTTGCGGATATAGGGCACCTTCTCGTCCCCATAGACAAGCTCAATGTAGGGCAAAAAGTCGCCGCAGCTCAGGCTCTCCTGGCGGGCCAGAGGATGGTCCTCCCGCATCAGAGCCACATAGTTCCCCTGCCACACGGTTTCATATTGCAGGTCCTTTTCGCTGATGCTTTTCAGGAAATAGTCCCGGTCTTCCACATGGCAGCGGATGATGCCCAGCACAAACAGCCCATCGGCCACGCTGTCCAGCACCTTCATGGAGTTGTCCTCCAGAATGTCGATTTCCATATTGCCGCAGTGGTTAAAGGTGGGCATAAAATCCGCCACAGCCTGGGCGATATAGCTGGCCCGGGGGATGGCCAGGCTGAACAGCTGGTGGGTGGAGTCCTGCCGCTGGAGTGCCTGCTCCATCTTTTGCACCTCGGAAGCAATCTTCCGGGCGTGGGCCAGAAATTCCGTCCCACGGTGGGTGGGGACAACCCCCTTGGAGGTGCGGCGGAAGATGGGGAAGCCTACAGTCTCCTCCATGTCCTTGATGGCCTTGCTCAGCGTGGGCTGGCTCATGAATAGGTTGTTGGCTGCCTGGGTGATGGAGCCTGTTTTTTCCACCTCCAGGGCATAACGAAAATACTGGGTATTCACGGCAGCTTCTCCTTTATTTCAATCCATTACTTACATATATAGAATACAGCAAAACCGACATAAAATCAAGGGCTTATAGAGCTGCTTTTGGACAGTACCGATACAGGCGTTCCCTCACTTACCAGGTAAATTTTTGGGGGCAAACCGGCTGCCCAGGGGAAAAACACGGTGCCTTGCCGCCGATAAATAAAGGGATGGAAATGCATCGTGCACTTCCATCCCAAAATCCAAACAACAGATATTATTAAATGACGACCTCTGCCGTCTCCACGGCCTGGGCCTCCTGCACCGGCTCCTCCTCTGCGGCGGCGGCTTCCGCCTCCTGGATTTTCTCCGGGATTCTGGAGGCCCAGGGGCCTGCCCGGTAGAACAGTATGGAAATCACTGTGGCCACCGTCCAGCCAATGGGCCATGCACACCAGATGCCGGTGGCACCCAGGGCGGTGGAGGACAGCACAAAGGCCAGAACCACCCGCAGAATCAGGTCGGTAAAGGTGGCTACCATAAATTGCTTCATCAGCCCGGCTCCCCGCAGGATGCCGTCGGCCACCAGCTTGGCCGAAACAACAAAGTAGAACGGCGCCAGGATTTGCAGGAAGACAATGCCGGTCTTCAATGCCAGCTCGGTGGGGTTGTCCAGGAAGAAGCCCATCAGGCCCCGGCCCCAGGTGAGATACAGTGCCGCCAGGGGCAGACACAGAATCCAAACCAGCCTCAGGGCGGCCCGGAAACCCTCCTGAATTCTATCCAGCTTCTGTGCCCCCAGGTTCTGGGCGGCATAGTTGGAGACACCGTTGCCCAGGGTGGTGAAGGAGGTGATAACCAGGTTGTTCAGCTTCACCGCAGCGGAGTATCCGGCCATCACATCCGTGCCGAAGCCATTGATAACGCTTTGAATCAGAATGTTGCCCACGGAGATAAAGCTCTGCTGCAAAATGCTGGGAACGGCAATCACCGTCAGCCGCCGCAGCAGGGGGAAGGAGAAAAGCCGGCTCTTTCCGCTGCCGGGAATCTTCTTCAGCCGCAGAGCCACCGTCGTCAGGGCCAGCACACAGCTAACACCCTGGCACAGGAATGTGGCCCAGGCCACACCGGCCACCCCCATCTTAAAGGCGGTGACGAACAGAATATCCATCCCGATATTGGTCAGGGAGGATACCGCCAGGAACAGGAAGGGGGTCTTGCTGTCTCCCAGAGCGGAGAAAATGCCGGTGGAGATGTTATAGAAGAATACAAAGGGCAGACCCCATACATAAATATCCAAATACAGGGCGGAGTCCGCCAGTACTTCTTCCGGCGTATGAATCAGCTGCAGCAGCGAGTTGCAGCCGAAAATGCCCACCAGCATCAGCACCAGGCACAGCACACCGCTGGAAATCATGGCGGTGTTGACAGCGGTTTTCATATTGTCGTAATCCCGGGCTCCGAAGAGCTGGGACACAATCACCGAGCAGCCGATGTTGCAGCCAAAGGCGAAGGCAATGAAAATCAGGGTAATCTCATAGCTGTTGCCCACGGCGGCCAGGGCGTTCTGGCTGACGAACCGACCGGCCACCCAGCTATCCGCAATGTTATACAGCTGCTGGAAGAGGATACTTCCAAACAGGGGCAGGCAGAACCGCCACAGCACGCTGGCAGGCTTGCCGGTGGTTAAGTCCTTATTCATGCTGCTGCACCTCCTTGCCGGGGAAGGAGAAGAGCATTGCCGTATAGCACAGATAAACTCCCAGTAAATAGAGCACAAACACCCAGGAGGTGGGATGTGCCACCGCCTTGAGAATGCCGCCCATCAAAAAGGCCAGACCCAGAACCAGCAGGGCAATCCGGTCATGCACCGGCTTCTTCGCCCGCCTCTGGGCCAGCCGGACAATCTCCGCCCCCACTGCCATACACAGCAAAAACAAAATTGCAACTTCCGCCATCGAATTCATATTTATTTCCTCCATTCGTGTTGACTTCTCTTCGGCTGGTCATTATAATCCAAGGAGAACGATAAGTAAAATATCGTTTTGCCATGAATGTATATCATGCTGATATGGAGCTGCTGATGAATATCAACTACGAATATTACCGCGTTTTTTACTATGTTGCCAAATTCAAGAGCTTTACCCAGGCGGCGGATGCCCTGCTGAACAGCCAGCCCAATGTCACCCGCACCATTCGGAATCTGGAGCGGGAGCTGGGCTGCACCCTGTTTCTCCGAACCAACCGCCAGGTGCACCTCACCGCCGAGGGAGAGGCGCTGTACCGCCATGTGGCGGTGGCGGTGGAGCAGCTGAATGCCGCAGAGGAGGAAATTGCCCAGGGTCAGGGCCTGGATGGGGGCGTATTGCGTATTGCTGCCACAGAGGTGGCGCTGCATACCGTGCTGCTTCCGGTGCTGAAGGTGTTCCGCAGCCGCTATCCCAGCGTTCATATCAAGCTGATGAACGACACCACCCCTGCTGCCATCCGGGATGTGGAGGCGGGGATGGCGGATTTGGCAGTGGTTACAGCCCCGGCAGCCATTCCCCAGACCCTTCGTACCGTCCCCCTGGTGGAGGTTCACGAGGTGGCCGTGGTGGGCTCTGCTCTGGCAAATCTGGCCCGGGAGCCGGTGAAGCTGGCGCAGCTGGCAGCCTATCCCCTTATTTCTCTGGGGGAGCAAACCGGAACCTATGGGTTCTACACCCGGTTTTTTGCAGACCATCATCTTCTCTTTTCTCCGGATATCGAGGCCGCCACGGCGGATCAGATTCTGCCCATGGTTCGGGCAAACCTGGGCATCGGCTTTGTCCCCCTGCTGTTTCTGCCGGGGGAGGAGGTGGGCAGCACGGTTTTCCCCATCCAGCTGACGGAGAACATTCCACCCCGGAGAATTTGTCTGCTCCGCTCTCAGCAGCATCCCCAGGGCCCGGCGGCCCGGGAGCTGGAGCGATTTCTCGTCCAGGCAGCGGCCCGGGAGGAATGAGCCACATTGCATTTTGGAAATCCAGGGAGAGAAGAGAATGGAAATCAAGCAAATTGCGCCGGAGACCATGACGGCTTCAGAAAAGCTGTCCCTTCTGGAGCTGTTCCGGGGATTTTATTCCATGTATACGGACTGGGGGCACCTGCGCTGCCGCATTGGCGGAAGGGAATGCTGGCTCCTTTACGACAAAGGAGCACTGGTGGGCTGCGCCCTGATGGATGCGGGCCGGGGCTGCCTGGATAACGCCTTGCTTCTGACGGAGCTGGTGTATCTCTGGGAATACAACCAGGAACCCCAAATCCACCGGATGCTTCACATCGTGGCGGAGACGGCCAGCCCTCGCTATTCCTGCCTGCTTTTGGATGTCAGCCGTGAGCATGAGCTGAATTTGGAATGCTACCGCCGCTTCGGCTTCCGGGACTCCATCCTGCCCAGTCCTAAGGGCGGGGAGAACATGGTGCTGCTGATGCAGCTGCACCAGCCCCGGGACAGGGAAGTGCCGAAAGAGCCGTGATTTTGTGCTTGACTTTTTTCGGGCTGTGTGTTAGAATACCTTGGCAATCAGGTGAATATTTTTCTTTTGATTCGGAGTGATACCCAAGTGGCCGAAGGGGCTCCCCTGCTAAGGGAGTAGGTGGTCAAAAGCCACGCGAGGGTTCAAATCCCTCTCACTCCGCCAAGGTTGTGCTGCCAGAGGCGTTTGTTTTCTGGCAGCTTTCCTTTTATCCTCTCTGTGCAGCTGCCGCCACGGCTTGCTTTTGCAAAAACAGGGTTTGAAAAATTTGCCCTTGACAAATTCCGCCGACGGTGATAGAATACGCAAGGATTGAGCGGCAGCGCCAATCGATATGGGCGAGTGGTGGAATTGGTAGACTCGCTAGATTCAGGTTCTAGTGTTCACTGCGGACGTGCGGGTTCAAGTCCCGCCTCGCCCACCAAAAATCAGACCTCTAAGTGAGGCCTGATTTTTTTAGCCACATAAACGCCGGGGAGAAGAGATACCATGAAGTTTGCGTTGGCAGCCTATGAATCACGGGATAACGATGTGGCATATAACATCCGCCAAATCGAAAAGGCGTGCATCCGTTCCGGCGATGCAGAGGTTATCTGCTTTGGTGAGGCGTTTCTGCAAGGCTTCTGTGCCGTTACCTCCTGCTATGAAAAAGATATCAATATAGCGATTTCGCCCAATGGCGCAACTATGGGCAGGGTAAAGCAGCTGACGACCCAATATGGAAAAGCGCTGATGCTGGGCTATATAGAAAAGGATGGCTGTGATATCTATTCCTCCTATGCCGTAATAGACAATGGGGAAATTGTCCACAATTATCGAAGAATCACAAAAAACTGGAAGGAATATACAAAAACCAACCAGTACTACAAGGAAGGCTCCAATTCCGGCCCCTTTTTGTTCCGGGGAATGGAGCTGAATATTGCCTTATGCGGCGATATGTGGATATCTCCTGAGAGGTTCCGGACGAATGGCATTTTGATATGGCCGGTATATGTTAATTTTGCCCTGGATGACTCCGAGGCAGGGGAATATGCAAAGCAATCTGCAATCGCCTCGGATAATGTCCTGCTGGTCAACTCCCTGTCTGCCAATCCTCTGAGCAGAGGGGGCGCATTCCATTTCGTAAAGGGAATGGTGGATGCGAAAATCCCCCTGGATTATGAGGATATATTGCAGATTGAAATACCGTAAGACGGCTTTCATTTATTCTATCCATATAGGGGGTTCTCTATGGAACACGCGCAGTATTACACCGCCTACGATCACCGCTACCGTCAGGTACACAGCCAAAATCTCCGGTGGGCCAGCCAAGAGCCCTCTGCCATTGTAGAGGATACCCTGCGGCGCTTCGGGATTGGAAAGTGTGCCAACCTCCTGGAAATCGGCTGCGGGGAGGGAAGGGATGCCTGCCATCTACTGGCCCAGGGGTATGGGCTATTGGCGACAGATGTCTCGCCAGAGGCAATCTCCTTCTGCCGGAAGCAGATGCCGGAGGCTGCCGACTGTTTCCAGGTGCTGGACTGTGTGGCGGCGCAGTTGGATGGCGCCTTTGATTTTATCTACGCCGTGGCCGTTTTGCATATGCTGGTTCCGGATGCCCATCGGGATAGCTTCTATTCCTTTATCCGCAGCCATTTGAAGCCCGGCGGCATTGCCCTGATTGGCACCATGGGAGACGGCACCGTGGAGCGGGAAAGCAATATCAGCACCGCCTTTACCCTCCAACCCCGCACTCACTGGCAGACGGGAGCGGTTCTGCAAATCGCCGGAACCTCCTGCCGCATGGTGGGCTTTCCCACCTTTAACCGGGAAATTCGGCAAAACGGCATGGAAATCCTGGAAGAGGGCATCACCGCAGTAGAGCCGGATTTTCCTCAAATGATGTATGCGGTGGTTCGCAGCAGAGAATAGCTCCCTTTATAAAGGCATCCCCCTGCACCGGCAGGGGGAAATTTTTATGGCAAAAATTCAAGCAAGCGCTTGATTTATTTTTGAAATTTGCTATACTAATTTTGTCAATAAGAATCATGCAGAGCAAAAGATACGGAGGATGTACCTTGCGAGAAGAAAAGAAACAGGAAAAGCGAAACGAAATCATTGGAGCCTGCCTGGACTGCTTTGTGGAAAAGGGGCTGACCGCCGTGACCACCAAGGATCTTTGTACCGCCGCCAATTTGCAAAACGGCGGCATCTATTATTATTTTTCCTCAAAAGAGGAAATTGTGCTGACCTGTGCCGAGGCGGCCATCAATCGCATTGAAGAGGGTGCTTTCAACATTGTCTTCAATGACCTCAGCGACATCAAGGGCATGATGGAGCGCTTGCGGGCCCGGGCGGATAAAATGTCCCCCACCATGCGCTTCCTGGTCAGTGTCAGCGTGTCCCGGGAATACAGCGAAAAGGTGAAACCCTCGCTGATTCGCCTGGCGGCAAGATATCCCTATTACACCAGCAGAATCGCAGAGATTCTGGGCTGCACTCCCGAGGATGTGGAGCCGTTTGTGCATCTGTCCATTCTTGCCTTCAATAACTATATGATTTTTGCCGAGCGGGCGCTGTTTGAGCCGCAAATTGCAGCGGCGCAGAAGGAGCTGCTCCGGCTTTCCGGAAAGCGGGAAAAGGAGGCGAAGCAGGCACAGCCACTGATTCCGGATAATTCATAACCATTTCACAAGGAGGACATTATGAAAAAGTTCGTTGCGATGCTATTGTCAATGGTGCTTTTGCTTTCCTGCGGGGCCGGTTTCTGCTGCGCTGCGGAACAGCCGCTGGATACGGATTCGGTGTGGGAGCTGGTTGAAAAAGCCTACATTTACGCTTTTCCCCTGGCTCTTACCGATGCCACCAAGACACTGTCCACCAACACGGATGGAAGCCTGACCGGGCGTGCGCCAATCAACCAGTTTAACCATGTGAAAAAGCTGGCGGATGCCGCCTTCCGCACGGTGGTCACCCCCAATGTGGATACCATTTACTCCCAGGCTTGGATGGACTTGCGGGCAGAGCCTATGATCTACATCCATCCGGAGACGGAGCGGTTCTGCAATATGCAGCTGCTGGATGCCTGGACCAATACCGCCGCCGTGCTTGACCAGGCGGGCGTTTATGCCATTACCACGCCGGATTGGCAGGGGACGCTGCCCCAGGGTGTTACCCGGGTGGATGTGCCCACCGCCACGGTCTGGGCCATTGTCCGGACGGTGCTTTCCGGAACGGAGGATTTGCCCAACGTGTATGCCATTCAGGAGCAGATGCAGCTGCTTCCTTTGTCTGCCTATGTGCAGGGCGGCACCTATACCGCTCCCCAGGGAACCTATTCCCCGGAAAATGAATTTGTCCCTGTCAACAAGGTGCTTTCCATGCCCCCGGCGGAATTTTTCAACACAGTCAATGCACTGATGCAGGAAAACAAGCCCGCCCCCGAGGATGCGCCGCTGCTGGAAGAGCTCTCTGCCATTGGCGTGGGGCCGGGACTGGTGTTTGATGCTTCCGTTTTGGGTGAGAATGCCGCCGAGCGCTGGGTGCAGATGCTTCAGTCACTGCGGGCCACCCTTGCCGCTGAGGGTGTCAACTACTCTCACAAGCTGGGACAGTGGCTATACTACGGCAGACCCATTGGCGATTTCGGCACCGCTTATCATTACCGTGCCATGGTGGCGCTGGTGGGACTGGGCGCCAACACCGTTGACGTGGCAATCTATCCCAAGACGGAGAAGGATATAACCGGAGAGACGCTCACCGGCGAAAAGACCTATACCCTCCATTTTGAAACATTGCCGCCGGTGCTGGAGGGAGGCTTCTGGTCCATTACCGCCTACAACGAGGAGAATTTCCTGATTGACAATCCCATCAATCGCTATTGCATCAATGACCGCTCCGATTTCCAGCGGAATGAGGACGGCACCCTGGACATTGTGCTGTCGAAGGAGGCCCCGGAGAATCCCTCCAATTGGCTGCCTGTTTCCGACGGCCAGTTCCATCTGTTCATGCGGATTTATTTGCCGGCTATGGATGCGCTGGAAGATTGGCAGCCCCCGGTTATCCGGCAGCAATAAGAAAGGGGTAGTGCGAACATGAAACGATTTTTTGGCCTGCTGCTGTCGGCGGCGCTGCTGCTGACCTGCATCCCCTGCACCCGGGCACAAGCTGACCTGGGACTGACTGCTGAAATCAAGCCTGCCACCACCCATACCGCCCAGGCCAATGCCGCTATGTATGACCGGCTGAATTTTGACGACCGGCGGGAAGCGGAATGTGCCACCCGGGGGCTAATTGACGCACCGGAGGCTCTGGAGCTAAAGGATGAGGATGGAAAGATTTTGTGGAGCCAGGCTGCCTACGCCTTTTTGGACGACTATGAAAAGGCTCCGGACAGCGTCAATCCCAGCCTGTGGGAGAATACCAAAAACAACCACGCCTATGGCCTGTTCGAAGTAGTCCCGGGCATTTATCAGGTGCGGGGCTATGATATGGCGAACCTCACCGTGGTCAAGGGCGATACCGGCTGGATTGTCTTCGACACTCTGATGAGCGTGGAGTGCAGCCAGGCTGCCATGCAGCTGATTGAAAAGAATCTGGGTGCCTACCCGGTGAAGGCGGTGATCATCTCCCATTCCCATGCAGACCATTTCGGCGGCATTGGCGGTGTGATGGACACCCAGGACAAGGCGGATGAAACCCTGCCCATCCAGGAGCAGCTAGACAGCGGCAAGATTCCCGTCATCACCCCGGTGGGCTTTACCGAGCATTCCGTGAAGGAAAACGTCTATGCCGGCAAGGGCATGGGCCGCCGCAGCAATTACCAGTACGGCGTTCTGCTGACCCCCGGCGTTACCGGGAAGCTGGCCCAGGGCATCGGCATGGGTCAGTCCGCCGGTACCGTCTCCTTCTTGACCCCCAGCTATGAAATCCGCCAGACCGGCGAAACCATTGTCATTGACGGCGTGGAGCTGGAATTCCAGCTCACCCCGGGTACGGAAGCTCCCGCCGAAATGAACACCTGGCTGCCCCAGTTCAAGGCATTGTGGCTGGCGGAAAACTGCACCGGCACCCTCCACAATCTCTATACCCTCCGGGGCGCAGAGGTGCGGGACGGCGCAGCTTGGGCAAGCTATCTCACCCAGGCCCTCACCCGCTACGGCAAGGATGTGGAGGTCGCCTTCCAGTCCCACAACTGGCCCCACTGGGGAAACCAGGAGGTCAACGATTATGTGGTGAACACGGCAGCGGTGTACAAATACATCAACGACCAGACCCTGACCTATATCAACCAGGGCTACACCAGTGATGAAATCTCCAACATGATTGTGCTGCCGGAGGCACTGGACAAAATCTGGTACACCCGCCAGTACTATGGCACCGTGGCGCACAACGCCAAGGCGGTGTATCAGAAATTCATGGGCTGGTATGACAGCAATCCCGTGAATCTGAACCCCTTGACTCCCAGCGACAGTGCAAAAAAGTGGGTGGAATACCTGGGCGATACCAACCGGGTGCTGCAACTGGCAAAGGCAGATTTTGACAAGGGCGAATATCAGTGGGTGGCGGAAGTGACCAACACCCTGGTGTTTGCCGACCCCACCAACACCGATGCCCGGCTGCTGTGCGCCGATGCCCTGGAGCAGATGGGCTATCAGGCAGAGTCCGGCCCCTGGCGCAACGAATATCTGACCGCCGCCCAGGAGCTGCGCCATGGCAACGCCAATTATACCGCCGCCACCAAATCCAACGGCGCACTGATGCGGGCGCTGCCCGCTCCCATGCTGTTTGACTACATGGCCATCGTCATGGACAAGCAGGCCATGGCGGAGTATGATTTTATTATGAATGTGACGCTGCCGGATGTGGGGCAGCAGCATATGCTCCGGGTGAAGAACGGTGTGGTGCTGGTGTATGAAAATACCCTGTCCGATCAGGCGGATGTGTCCATCACCTGCCCGAAGAATGCACTCGTTGCCATTTTGACCGGCAATCAGGAAACCGTTTCCAAGGCGATTCAGGTGGAGGGTAACGAAGAATTGCTGACCCTGATGATGGAAAACATGAACCAGTTCCCCCTCACCGGTACCATTCCTTTTAATATTATCGAGCCATAACGGCTGATTGGACGCATATCTCAGCCAGACTCGGGGCTGCTGCCTGGAAGACGAAGACCTTCCGGCAGCAGCCCTTTGCCGCTTCCGCAAACCGGCGGGGTTTTTGAATAGGGAATGGGAGAATTTTTGAAAAAAGTGCTTGACAAATTGCAAAGCTGTGATATACTAAAAATGCAAATAAGAGTTATTCTTATTTAGGAGGCTGCCGATGGAAGCTACAGGTAAGCAATTTCGCAAGAGAAACGCAATCCTTGCCTGTCTTCGCCAGTCCAAGGCCCATCCCTCGGCAGAGGATGTCTACCATAGCTTGCAGCAGGAGCATTCGGATATCTCCCTGGCTTCGGTCTACCGCAATATTAAACTGTTCAAGGACGAGGGCTTGATTATCAGCCTGGGCACCGTGAATGGGGTAGAGCGGCTGGACGGCAGGGTGGATCCCCATGTGCACTTTGCGTGCAGTGTCTGCGGCGCGGTGGTGGATGTTCCTGACGTGGATGTTCCCAATAGTGTCCCCCAAGCAACCGAGGAATGCCTTGGCTGCCGGGTGGACGATACCCGGCTGGTGCTGACCGGCATCTGCAAAAAATGTCTGTAAAAAACAAAAATTAAATCAGGAGGAAAATGTTATGAAAAAGTTTGTTTGCCCCGTTTGCGGTTATGTCTACGAAGGCGAGGAGATGCCCGCCGATTTCAAGTGCCCCGTTTGCCATGTGGACGGCTCCAAGTTCAAGGTGCTGGACACCTCCAAGCTGGCTGCCGAGCATGAGCTGGGCATCTACAAGAAGACCGTGGCCAACAACCCCGACATTCCCGAAGCCGACAAGCAGTGGATCTGTCTCTTATACACATCTCCGAGCCCACGAGACCGAGGCTGATCTC
>UROL01000034.1 GCA_900549495.1 uncultured Eubacteriales bacterium
CAGCCTCGGTCTCGTGGGCTCGGAGATGTGTATAAGAGACAGGGGATGCAGTGCGCCCGGGAAGGGGAAAATTACATATCAAAGGGTTCCATGGACAGGACGGGGTGGCCTACCTCGGACAGGTAGTTCAGCAGGGCCTCGGGGTCCTCGGTGCAGATGGTCTCGTCGGCAATCATGTCGGTGAAGTTATCCACATCGTACAGCTCCTTGGCTGCTGCGTCCAGGCGCTCCCGCATCTGGTCCTTCAGCATCTTGGGCAGCCAGACAATACGGCCCAGGCCGCCTTCGGCAGCGATGAACTTCTTGGAGGCGATGAAGTGCTTGCCGTGGCCCATGAAGCCAGGGGTCTGCACGCCGCCGCCGGTCATGGAGGCCATCTCGGAGAAGGTCATGCCCAGAGGAGTCATACCGGCGTGTTCACGGCAGGTGATAACCACGCCCATGGAGACAGGCTCCACGCCGCAGATACACTCGAAGCAGCCGCAGGAGGTCATGGGATCCTGGAACAGGGAGTACAGGGTCACACGCTCCAGAGCACCGTGGGAGTACTTGGAAACAGCCTCGTTAACGGAGTCGTAGGCACCCAGGCGCTCGTCGGTGCAGCCGGTCTTAGGCACAATCTGGCACGGGCCATTGGGGTCCAGCTCCTTGGTGGCCTTGGCATCCAGCCAGGACACGGCGCCGCACAGGCCCAGACGCTCGGGAGTGACGATGCACACATGGCTGGGGGAGAAGGCCTGGCACATAATGCAGGTATAGAACTGATCCACGGACTCGTCGGTCATGGAAGCCAGGCGGGCATCACGACGGTCGAAGACCTCGTTGGCACCGGCACGCAGGGCCTTGTTCTTCTCGGGATCCACCACAATGGTGACCTGGCACTTGTCCACCACGGCCTCGAACTCGCTCTTGACCTTGGCGTACAGCACCTCACCGATGTGCTTGAACTTGAAGCCGGCCTCGAAGTCGGCCTTGCTGATACGGATACGAATCATGTCACGCTGGCCGGTGTGCATCACGCCTTCGATGCAGTTCAGCCAGGAGTGAATCTTACGCTCCATAACGGACTCGAAGTCGGGCTGCATGGCCTTACCGGCCACTTCGATGGTATAGGACAGGGAAATCTTGGAGCCCACGGGAACCTCGTCAATCTCGGGGCCAACCACTTCAATCTTGTGGTCCTCCACCTCGCTGGAATCCTTGGTCTGCACCAGCTCGAAGCAGTCCACACGGGAGCCGTCCACTTCCACCTGCATATCGCCCCGGCGGATGATCTCGCCCTCGAAGGCGGAGGCAAAGGCCACGGGGATGTCGATATTGGTAATCTTAATCTTGATGTCCCGGGCCTCCAGAGAGGTGGCGTTCCACTTGGAGGTATCCAGCTGCTGAATCAGGGACTTGGGCACCCGGAACATATTCTCGGTCTCGTTGGAGACAACGGGGAAGCCCAGGCAGATGGCACCGGCACCATAGGACACGGTCTCGTCGGACAGGGGCTTATAGGCGTTGACAAAGGCACGCAGACGGTCCATGGTGTACTTGGCCAGGGACTTGAAGTCGCCGGGCTGGATGTTGCCGAAAATCAGGGCAGCACGCAGTGCCACGGACACCACATGGATGACGCTCTGGGTCTCCAGGCCCAGGGGGCACACACGGACGTTGGTGCCGGTCTTGTAGCCGGCATCGGCCAGCTGCTGGCAGCACTTGCCGGTGAGGGTCACCAGAATACCCTGGCCCTGATAGGACTTGACCAGGGAGATGGTCTCAGCGGGGTCCTCTGCGCCGCCGATAATAACGGCAACACCGGGGATATCGCCGGTAACCAGGGGCACGCCCAGCTCACGGACGAAGGCATCGGACAGGTGGCCCAGCAGGGGCTCCTGGTAGGGAGTGGCGCCGTGGACATACTTCAGGGCTTCCAGGAACTCTGCACACAGAGCGGAAGCAATGCCGGACTCGAAGGCATCGTGCAGGCGGGGGTTGCGGGTCATCTTGGCCTTGATGGTGGCCATGGCGGCCTTCATCTCGCCCAGGGTGGTGATCTTCTCGCCGGTCACTGCATAGTAGCAGGGCAGGCTGTAGGCGGTGTCGGGGAAGGACACGCCCTCGCCCTCGCCGTACTGGGCGATGGCGCTATCAATGGCGGCTACGGTACGCTCGTAGTTGTAATCGTTACCGCCAAAAACTCTGTCAAAAAGTGTCACAGTTTTTCCTCCTAAATCTCGTCACGATCCAAGATCGCTTTTATGTTCCGAATTTCCTCAATGGCTGCGGGGCAGAAATCATAGGGAGATTTCCCCATCCGGTCTGCATCCATAATTTCGGGGTTATAGTGGATAAAGCCCAGGAAGTCCTCGGCGGGGATGGCCTGGCGGATGAACTCCTCATCCTGGGCATCCCGCACCTTGTTGGCCACCACACGGACACGCTTCACGCCCAAATCCTTGGCCAGGCGCTTGACGTTGTGATAAGTCTGGACGGAACGGGCTCCGGGCTCAATGACCACGATGAACTGGTCCATATTGGAAGCGGTGCCCCGGCCCAGATGCTCCAAGCCGGCCTCCATGTCCATTACCACCACATCGTCCTTGCGATAGGTGAGGCTGGACAGGATGGCCTTGAGCATCACATGCTCCGGGCAGACACAGCCGCTGCCGCCCACATCCACGGTGCCCATCACCAGCAGCTTTACGCCGTTGATATCCCGGGCGAACTTCTCAGGGATGTCCGCCACATAGGGATTCAGCTTGTAAAACTTATTGGAGGGGTCGGCACCGGTGCGCTCCTCTACCAAAGTGCGCATTTTGGAAATGGGGATAATGCTATCCACCTCTTCCTGACTCATACCCAGAGCCAGGCCCAGGTTTGCATCCGGGTCCACATCGGCAGCCAGAACAACCCGGCCCTGGTCGGCATACAGCCGGGCCAACGTGGAGGACAGGGTGGTTTTGCCCACGCCGCCCTTGCCGGTAATGGCAACTTTCATTGCAAGCGCCTCTTAGATGCCCAGAGCGGCACGCTTCTGCTCGATGCGCTCAATCATCAGGTCGCCCAGCTTGTCGATGTCCAGCTCCACGGTGTAGTTGGCCTCGACCCAGTCCTTGATGCCGTGCTCACCCTGGAGCAGGGCGGTGACTTCGGAGGAACCCTTGGTGTAGGGGTCAACACCCAGGAAGGTGTCGATACCGGTGGACACAACATAGTTACCGATGGACACAGCCTTCTCGGACATCCATTCGGGGGCGCAGCCCACCACGGGAACCTGGGAGATGGAAATGCCCCAGTCCTTGGCAATGTCGGAGGCCAGAATCATCATACGGGAAATATCCACGCAGGAGCCCATGTGCAGCACGGGAGGAATGCCCGCCAGCTCGCACACACGCTTCAGGCCGTCGCCGCAGTACTCCTTAGCCTGGACAGGGTCCAGCAGACCGGCCTTGGCCGCAGCCTGGGCGGAGCAGCCGGAGACGATGAGGATAATATCATTTTCCAGCAGCTTCTTCATCAGCTCGATGTGGGCGGTGTCGGGGCGAACCTTGGGGTTGTTGCAGCCGACCATGGCCACTGCGCCCCGAAGGACACCGGAGTGGACGCACTCCACCAGGGGCTTGGTGGTGCCGAACTCGTCCACCTGGGAGTTGGCGACACCGTCCAGGACCTTCTTGATGGCCTCCACGGAGTAGCCCACCCGGGCGTTCTGCTTCTGGTTGGGGATGTTGACCAGGTTCTGGTCACGGTTCTTGAAGTTCTCAACCGCCATCTTCACGATTGCCTTGGCGTTGTCACCGGCAGACTCTGCGGAGAACTGGATGAACTCGGAGTCGGGCATCCGGCAGATGGGGGAGGTGGTGATGAATTTGGTATGGAAGCACTTGGACAGGGGCCCCAGAGCGGGGAAGATGCACTGCACGTCTACCACGATGGCCTCGCAGGCGCCGGTGAGCACCACGTTCTCCTGGCTCAGGAAGTTACCTGCCATGGGGATGCCGTGACGCATGGCCACTTCGTTGGCGGTGCAGCAGACACCGGCAATGTTGATGCCCTTGGCGCCCACGCTCTTGGCCAGGGCAATCATCTCGGGGTCGTTGGCATAGTAGACAATCATCTCGGACAGGCTGGGATCGTGGCCATGGACAATGATGTTGACCATGTCCTTCTCCATCACGCCGATGTTGGCGGTGGTGTCCATGGGCTTGGGGGTGCCGAACAGCACGTCGGAGAACTCGGTGCCCATCATGGAGCCGCCCCAGCCGTCGGACAGGCCGCAGCGCAGTGCCTGGCGAATCAGTGCCTCAGGCAGGGAGGAGTTACCCATGTGGGTCATATGCAGAGCGGTGGCAACCTCACGGTCAATGGCCCGGGGCTCGATACCGGCATCATGCCACAGCTGCTGGGTGTGCTCGGGGGCACGCTTCAGGAAGCGCTGGACGCCGAAGGGCTTGCCGTATTCCAGCAGGCCAATCTCGGCCACTTCGTGGGCCAGATCGTAGATATCCTTGCCCTCGGTTTCTACGCCCCACTCCTTGGCAATGCGGATGAGCTTCTCGGGGTCCTTAACCTGGTAGTTGCCGCCCTCTCTGGTCTGGTGCAGGGTGTGCATGATTTCCCGGCCATGGTCGGAGTGCGTAGCAGAGCCGCCGGCGGTGAACCGCAGATAGTTACGGCCGACGATACCATGTACGTCGCAGCCGCAGATGCCCCGGGGGCTCTTGGGGGTGATACGGCAGGGGCCCATGGAGCAGATCCGGCAGCAGGTGCCCGCCTCGCCGAAGCCGCAATGGGGTGTCTGGTTCTTGACACGCTGCTGCCAGGAGTCAGCGCCAACCTTCTTGCCGTTTTCCAGCAGAGAGTTTGTGGCGGCCTCCATCTCTTCAACAGTGGTCAGATATGCCCAATCCTTCAAAGTGATTTCCTCCTAAAAAGATATTCTAAATGAAACCCGATACGAAACGACAGATTTGCGCAATGTATCGGTAATATTGTACTCATTTCGCCTTAAAAAGTCAACCGTCAGGATAGCGGAAAACCACCCCATTTTTCATCCCCCCAGGGGGGATTTTTGGTGAATCTGCGAGGAAGAAAGAACGCCGCCCGAAGGCGGCGCAAAATATGGGTGCTATGCTATCGGATTTTCTTTCCGTCCAGCACGGCCTCTATCAGCCTGTCTCCCCGGTAGCGCAGGGTGAGCAGGAAGAAGGGGGCATCCTGCCATAGCAGGTTCAGGAAAATATGGTCCCCCTCCCAGGTGGGCAGGGCATCCACAAAGTCCCGGCTGACCCACTGCAAGTCCCCCTCGTCGCAATCGATGAGTTCCCCCTGGAAGCCGTCGGCGGTGAACAGGTGCATATACTCTCCCTCTTCGCCCTCGCTCAGGAAAGTGACCAGGCCCCGGCAGCGCCAGGAGGTGAGGGTCAGGCCGGTCTCCTCCTTGGCCTCCCGGAGCATACACTCGTCCGGGGATTCCTCGAATTCGAACTTGCCCCCGATACCAATCCACTTATCGTGGTTGATGTCGTTTTTCTTCTTTACCCGGTGGAGCATCAGCACATCGTTGCCCCGGAAAATATAGCACAGGGTGGAATTGTGCATGGTTCAGTCTCTCCGCTTCTGCACCAGGCGATAGGCCAGGTGGTTATTTACCACGGTGATTTCCCGGTGGCCGTCCTCCCGCTCTCCGTCCAGGGTCCAGGGCATATTGGGGTCGGCGGTGATTTTGATTTCGCTGCCGGAGCGGAAGGTAATCATCTCGCAGTTGTTATACTGCTGGCTCTGGACGGCGGCAATGCACTCGGTAAGCTCGAGAATGCTCCTGGGGGAGCGCACCAGCAAAACCTCCAGCTTGCCGTCTGCCATGTCCACCTGCCGGGGATCCAATGTCAGCACGCCCCCAACGGAGGTGGAATTGCAGATGGCGCCGAAGAGGAAATCATCCTCCACCACCTCGCCGTTGATTTCCATCCGGATATGCTCCGGGCGAATCTGGGACAGCTCGGAAATGCCGCTGAGCACATAGGCGGTATGGCCCAGGGCGTTCTTGATGGACTGGGGGGTGGTGTAGCTGGTTCGGGTAAAGGCTCCGAAGGAGGCTACATAGGAGAAGAACCGGCCGCAGAAGCTGCCTGCATCATAGGCCACCGGCTCCCCCTCTACAATTTCCCGGGCCGCCTCCAGAGGATCGGTGGGCAGGTGGAGGCTGGCGGCGAAATCGTTGGTAGAGCCGGCGGGGATGTAGCCCACAGGCACATCCATCCCGGCCTTCAGCAGCCCTGCCACCGTCTCGTTGAAGGTGCCGTCGCCGCCGCAGCAGACCACAATATCCACCTGGCCGCCCAGATCCTGAACCACCTCTGTGGCATCTCCGGGCCCGGCGGTCATGTGCACCGTCACCAGGTAATCCGCCCGGTTGAAGATTTCCAGAATTTCCGCCAGGTATTTATTGGCCCTGCGTTTGCCGGAATAGGGATTCATGATGAAAAGCATCTTTTTCATATGAGTTACCTCTTTGCAATGTAGAGTTAAGATGATGGCAGCAAAATGCCTCATCCTCACCGGAGGGGATGGGGCATTATCTTTTGGAAGCCCGGGTATCCTCACAGCTTCCTTTCTACCTTAATTATATCAGAATTTCAGGCTTTAGACAAGGGGGAGGGGGGGTACTTTTTACATTTCCTTAACATATGGCAGTGCCGGGCGCAGGGCAGAGCAGAGGGTCAGCGTCTCCCCGGTGATGGGGTGGGTCAGCCGAATCTCCCGGGCGCAGAGGAGCTGTGAGGTCAGGCCCAGGCTCTGGGAAAAGGCCATACTTTCGGGGGTGCCGTACTGGGGGTCCCCCAGTATGGGGCAGCCCAGGAAAGCGCAGTGCAGCCGCAGCTGGTGGGTGCGGCCAGTGACGGGGTGCAGCTCCAGGCGGCTGATTTGTCCATGGCTTTCCAGCACCCGATACAGAGTGAGGCAGGGCTTCCCCGCCGGGTCAATCCGGCGCAGGAGGCTGGGTGGCTCACACCGGGCAATGGGGGCCGTAACCTCCCCCCGGGGCTGGGGCGGTGCACCGCAGACCAGGGCCTCATAGGTTTTTTCCGGGTGTGCCTTTTGCAGCAGGGCGTGGATGTGGGAATTTTTGGCAATCAGCACCACCCCAAAGGTGTCCCTGTCCAGCCGGGTCAGGGGGTGAAAGGCGGCGGATTGCCCGGTGGATGCATAGTATCCGGCCACATAATTTGCCAGTGTCCCCTGATTGGTGGTGTGGGAGGGGTGAATGAGCATTCCGCTGGGCTTGTCCACCGCCAGGAGCCATGCATCCTCATACAAAACAGACAGTGCTCCCTGCTGAGCGGGGTACTCCGGCAATGCTTCCTCCAACAATACCACGATTACATCCCCGGATTGCACCGGGTAATTGGTGTGCCGGGGGATGCCGTTGACCAAAAAGGCTTCCTTCCATTTCAGCCGGTTCATCAGCCCCACGGACATATGCAGCTCCCTCCGGAGGAAGGAGGAAAGCCGCCCCTCCCGCCGGGCTCTCAATATCAGCTCCATTGCAGATATCCTTTCCCATTTTGCCCCATTATACCATAATTTTCTTCCCTTTCAAAGGGGAAGTTGCCCTATTTTTATGGGTGTGTCATTGCGTTCGGGCAAAACGATGCCCCCCAATGTAGTTATCCTACATCAGGGGGCGTTTTGTCTGTTATCCGAATTTACCGGTTCCAGCTGCTTCAGGCAGGAATTTCCCGCTCTTACTGCAAAGCAGCCTTTGCCTTCTCCACAACAGCGGCGAAAGCAGCGCTATCCTGGATAGCCATCTCGGACAGGCTCTTGCGGTTCATGGTGATGCCAGCCTTGTGGACACCGTTCATGAAGGTGGAGTAGTTCATGCCGAAGGGAGCCACGGCGGCGCTCAGACGAGCAATCCACATGGTACGGTAGGCACGCTTCTTTTCCTTACGGCCTGCGAAAGCATAGTTGCCGGACTTCATAACGGCCTGCTTGGCCATCTTGAAGTGCTTGGACTTGGAACCCCAGTAGCCCTTGGCCAGCTTCAGGGTAGCATTTCTTCTCTTGCGCGTCATCACTGCGCCTTTAACTCTTGCCATTTCTGTATCCTCCTATCCTTATTTGTACGGAATCATCTTCTTGATGGCATCCACATTGGTCACGTCGGCATATGTGGTTGCACGCAGATGACGGGTACGCTTGGTGGTCTTCTTGGTGAGGATATGGGACTTGAAAGCCTGGGCTCTCTTCACCTTTCCGTTCTTGGTCAGGTTGAATCTCTTTTTTGCACCGCTATGGGTTTTCAGCTTGGGCATAAATAGTTCTCCTTCCGTATCTTTATTAAAGTAGTAATTTTACTTGCTATTCTTCGGCGCCAGGAACATTCCCATGAAGCGGCCCTCCAGCTTGGGATTCTTCTCCATGGTAGCAATTTCGGCGCAGGCATCGGCAAAGTCCATCAGGAGCTTCTCGCCCAGGTTGGTATGCGCCATCTCACGCCCACGGAAGCGGACGCTGACCTTCACCCGGTTGCCGTCCTGCAGGAACTTCTGGGCGGCCTTGACCTTGGTGTTCAGGTCGTTGGTGTCGATACTGGGGCTCATGCGGATTTCCTTGACTTCAACCACCCGCTGATTTTTCTTGGCCTCCTTCTCCCGCTTCTTCTGGTCGAAGCAGAACTTGGAGTAGTCCATGATTTTGCACACAGGGGGCACGGCGTTGGGAGAAATCTTCACCAGATCCATGCCCTGCTCCTCTGCCATGGCGTTGGCCTGGGCGGCGGAAACAATACCCAGCTGAGCGCCGTCGGCATCGATGAGCCGGATTTCCTTGTCCCGAATTTCCTCATTCAGCTGATGATCTAACTTTGCGATGGTAAAGCACCTCCAAAAAAGCAACAAAAAGCGGATGCCAAAGCATCCGCAACACGCAACCCGCCCCGGAAATCCAGGGAGAGGAAACAGCGTATAAACCGTTTTGCACAGTCGCTTACGGTGAGGCGGATGTTCAGCCTTCTTGATTACCCGGGTATTCTATCACAGCTTTCCCCGGGTGTCAATAGGAATTTGCACATTTTCGGCAAAAGCCGCTGCCCCTCCCTTCGGTGGGCATACGCTTCTGGCCCGGTATAAACTTTATGCGGCGGGAGCATAGAATTCCCCTGGGGCGGTTAGAATTCTATCACCGCAGAAACGCCGCCCGGGGGGGCGGCGGGGATTATCCAGCCAGAACCTCGGCCTTGATGACGCCGCGGGTGGCCCGCAGCCGGTCGATAAGCTCTTCCAGAGAGATGGTCATATCCATTGTGGAGGCGGAGATGGTGATAACCGCCGTGCCGTTGGTGGGCACAATGGAATTGATGGTGCTGATATTGGCCTTGACCTCGGCGAAGAGGGTGAGAATCTCGCTGAGCTGCCCCGGCTCGTCGTGAACCAGCACCTGGAAGGTAATCACCCGGCCGGTCATTACATTCTGGAAAGGCAGCACAGAATCACGGTACTTATAGAAGGCGCTGCGGCTGATGTCCGTCATCCGGGTAGCCTCGTTAACCGTGGTGGCCTCACCGGTGGAAAGCAGCCGCTTGGTCTCTGCCACCTTTAGAAAAACCTCTGGCAGGGCAGATTCTTCAACAAGATAATATTTGGGATTTGCCGACATAGGCAGCCTCCTTATAAACGGATGTATTTGTACGGTGAACACACGTTCTTATCGGATGTATTCTAGCATATATTTTCAAAATTGCAACTGTTTTCAGAAATTTCCTGTTATTTTTCCATATTGCCCAAAATGGGCCGAAAATTCCAGAAAGGAGGTGCCTCTTTTTATGAAAAAACTGATGCAGCTGGCCGCCGGGGCGGCCGGTGTTTTCCTGGGGGTCAAGTACCTGCTGCCCATTGCCGCCCCCTTTGTCATGGGGGCGCTGCTGGCCCTGGCGGCGGAGCCGGGGGTGCGGTTTCTCTCTGGCCGGTGGCGGCTGCCCCGGGCGGTGGCCTCCGGTATTGGCGTGGGAGCGGTATTCACGGTGCTTTGCGGGCTGCTGACGTTGCTGGTGGGGCTGGCCCTGCGGGAGCTGCGGGTACTGGCAGGCATTCTTCCCCAGATGGAGCTGACGGCCCAGGCAGGTCTGGACACCCTGCGGGGCTGGCTGCTGGCGCTGTCCCAGCGGGCCTCGCCGGGGGTGCGTACCCTGCTCCAGCGGAACGTCAACCAGCTGTTCTCCGGTGGGGCGGCCATGCTGGATGCCCTCACCCGGCGGGCGCTGGCTCTGGCGGGCGGGGTACTCACCCGGCTGCCGGACAGTGCCCTGGGGGTCGGTACAGCGGTGCTGGCAGCCTTCCTCACCTCGGCCAAGCTCCCTGCCATCCGCATCTGGCTCCGGGAACAGCTCTCCCGGCCACCCTTCCGGGAGGCCATCGATTTTCTCTCCCGGCTTCGGGCCACCGCCGGGCAATGGTTGATTGCCCAGCTAAAGCTGCTGTCCATCACCTGTCTGCTGCTCACCGGGGGATTTCTGATTCTGGGCATCCAGTATGCCCCCCTGTGGGCCATGGTGGTGTCCCTGGTGGATGCCCTGCCCATTCTGGGCACCGGGACGATTCTGGTGCCCTGGAGCCTGGTATGCCTGGTGCAGCACCACACCCCCCGGGCCCTGGGGCTGCTGGGGCTGTACGCCGCCACCGCCCTTACCCGCTCCACCCTGGAGCCCCGGCTTCTGGGGCGGCAGCTGGGGCTGGATCCTCTGGTGACGCTGATTGCCCTGTACATCGGCTTCCGGCTGGGCGGACTGATGGGCATGATGCTGGGGCCGCTGCTGGTCATCACCGTGATTTCCAGCTTCCCCCAGGGAAGCTCCCAGCAGAGTAAGGGGTAAATGTAAGAATCCCGGCACTGCATATTCAAAAAAGCTATTGTGCTTCCTTCCAATTTTTGATATAATGGCAGGAAAAGTTCTTTGGATGTGTATTGCTGTGAAATATGGAATTTGGAATGTATCAAAGCCCGCTGCCCAGGGGGTAGCCCGGCTGCGGGAGGCCGGATATCCGGAGCTGGCCGCCCGGGTTCTGGCCTCCCGGGGAGTGTGCGACCCTGCAACCGCCCATAGCTGCCTGGATTGCAGCTGCCCTCTGCCCTCCCCCTTCCTGCTTTCGGAGATGGACGTGGCCGCCGGGCGGGTGGGCCTGGCCATTGAGAAGCGGGAGAGAATTGCGGTTTTCGGGGACTACGATGTGGACGGCATCACCGCCACCTGTCTGCTCACCGATTTTCTTCGCAGCTGCGGCGCCGACTGCCTCAGCTATATCCCCGGCCGGCTGGAAGAGGGCTACGGCCTGAACCCCATTGCCATCCACCACCTCCACGACCAGGGGGTGAAGCTGATTGTCACCGTGGACTGCGGCATCACCGCCATTGCCGAGGCAGAGCTGTGCCGCCAGCTGGGCATGGAGCTGGTCATCACCGACCACCACGAATGCAAGGATTCCCTGCCCCAGGCCGTGGCCATTGTGGACCCCCACAAGCCCGGGGATACTTACCCTCACAAAAATCTCTCCGGCGTGGCCCTGGCCTTTAAGCTGGTGTGCGCCATGCACGGAGATGCCGACCAGGTGCTGGACAAATACGCCGACATGGTCTGCCTGGGAACCGTTGCCGACGTCATCCCCCTGGTGGGGGAAAACCGGGTATTTGTCGCCCGGGGGCTGCAATCCCTGCGGCATACCACCCGGCCAGGATTGGCCGCCCTGATAAAGGAATGCAGCTGCGAGCCGGACTCCCTCAACGCCTCCTCCATCGGCTTCATGCTGGCCCCCAGAATCAATGCCGCCGGGCGAATGGGACAGGTGGACGTGGCCGTTGACCTGTTCCTGACCCAGGACCCAGGTCAGGCCGTCAAGGATGCCAAGGCCCTGTGCGAGCTGAACCGGCAGCGGCAGAGCATCGAATCCGAAATCTACAGCCAGGCCATTGCCATGCTCCCCCAGGGCAAGGCCCCGGATGCCATTGTGCTGGCCGACGAGAGCTGGCACCAGGGTGTGGTGGGCATTGTTGCCAGCCGGATTGCCGAGGAATTCGCCTGCCCCACCTTCCTGATTTGCCTGGATGGAGAGCACGGCAAGGCCAGCTCCCGCAGCCATGGGGGCTTCAACCTGTTTGCCGCTCTGACAGCCCTGTCCGATTTGCTGAAAAGCTACGGCGGCCATGAGCTGGCCGCAGGCTTCACCATCAGCCGGGAGAATATTCCGGAATTCCGGCGGCAGATGTGCCAGTTGGCCTCCCAGTATTTCGCCGGGGAAACCCTGCGTACCAGTCTGGACATTGACTGTGTCGTGCCCCCGGAGCTGATGAAGCTGTCGGAATTCGAGGCCCTGGATATTTTGGAGCCCACCGGCTCCGGCTGCCCCAAACCGGTGCTGATGCTCCCCGGGCTCACCGTAGACCGCATCAACCTGGTGGGCGGAGGCAAGCATATGCGGCTGCGGCTGCGGAAGGACAAGCATATTTTCAACGCCATCTATTTCTCCATCACCCCCGGCAGCGTCAAGCTCCAGCAGGGGGAGCTGGTGGATGTGGCCTTCCTGCCCCAAATCAACTGCTATCAGGGGGAGCGGAGTCTGCAAATGAACGTAGTAGACATCCGCCCCAGCTGCACCGCCCCCTGCGGCACCGAAACCGTCCACTACCGGGCCCTCCTGGACGGCTCCCTGGCTGCCTCGGATGTGGGCAGTCTGCTCCCCGACCGGGAGCGGCTGGCCATGGTGTGGCGGTATCTGGCCGCCCAGACGGAGCAGCCCATTCAGGAGGCCCCCATATGCCTGTGCCGCAAAATCGTCCGCTGGTCCGGCAAGGCTCTGTCCCTGGAGCAGCTGATGACCTGCCTGGATATCTTCCGAGATGCCGGGCTGCTGCGCCACCAGCGGCTTCACAATTACATGACCATCACCCTGACCCCCGGCACGGGGAAGGCGGATTTGAACCAGAGTGCCACCATGCAGCGGCTGCGGAAGGCCGGTGCGCCGAAAGAGAGCTGAGCCAAATTGGAAACCTTTGAAGAACATTATAACGCCATGTGCGCCGCCATTGCCCGAAGAATGCCCACTGCCGACATGGACCTTATCGACAGGGCCGTTCACTATGCCGACGAAAAGCACAAGCACCAGCAGCGCAAGGATGGCTCCCCCTATATCATTCACCCTCTGGCCGTGGCGGAAATCGTGGTGGAAATGGGGCTGGATATGGACGCCATTCTGGGTGCCCTGCTCCACGACTGCATTGAAGACACCGACGCCTCCCACGAGGAAATCGAAAAGCTCTTCGGCCCCACCGTGGCCGAGCTGGTAGAGGGTGTTACCAAGCTGACCCGGGCCAATTTCTCCTCCACCGAGGAGGCCCAGATGGAAAATCTTCGCAAAATGTTCATGGCCATGAGCAAGGACATCCGGGTGGTGCTGATTAAGATTGCCGACCGGCTGCACAACATGCGTACCATGCAGTACCAGACCCCGGAAAAGCAAATCATCAAATGCAAAGAGACCATGGACGTGTATGCCCCCCTGGCCCACCGGCTTGGTATGCAGAAGATGAAATGGGAGCTGGAGGATACCAGTCTGCGGTATCTGGCCCCTAAGGAATATGCGGAAATCACCGACTACCTCCAGGCCCATCAGAAAAAGGATGAGGCCTTCATGCAGTCCATCCAGTTCAAAATCACCGACCGGCTCAACGCCATGGGCATCCAGAACACCACCTATGGCCGCATCAAGCACGTCTACTCCATCTACCGCAAGATGCTGGCCCAGGACAAGACCATCGACCAGCTGTATGATATCTATGCCTTCCGGGTGATTGTCAACTCCATCCCGGACTGCTACAACGTGCTGGGCCACATTCACGACCTGTTCAATCTGGTGCCCGGCCGGTTTAAGGACTATATCTCCACCCCCAAGCCCAATATGTACCAATCCCTGCACACCACCGTCATCGGCTCCGAGGGCATCCCCTTCGAGGTGCAGATTCGCACCTGGGATATGCACGAGACGGCGGAGTACGGCATCGCCGCCCACTGGAAATACAAGCAGGGCCTGTCTCTTATACACATCTGACGCTGCCGACGAATAGCC
>UROL01000035.1 GCA_900549495.1 uncultured Eubacteriales bacterium
GCCCTGGTGCTGGCATTGGCGGGGCAGAAGCCCCTGGTGCTGGAGCGGGGAGAGGATGCCCAGGCCCGGCACGCCGCCGTGGAGAAATTCTGGGGCGGTGGCAGCTTTGACCGCCGCAGCAATGTGCAGTTCGGGGAAGGCGGCGCCGGTACCTTCTCTGATGGAAAGCTGAATACCGGGGTCAACAACCCCCGGATTCACTGGATTTTGCAGCAGCTGGTGGCAGCCGGGGCAGGGGAGGACATTTTATACGATGCCAAGCCCCATGTGGGCACCGATGTGCTGCTGACGGTGGTGCAGAACCTTCGAAAGCGCATCATCAGCCTGGGGGGAGAGGTGCGATTTTCCACCCAGGTGACGGATTTGGAGCAGGAGGGCGGCTGCCTGACGGCGCTGGCTACGGAAAGCGGGGAGAAAATCCCCTGCCGCCAAGCCGTCCTTGCCATTGGCCACAGCGCCCGGGATACCTTTGAAATGCTCTGGCAGCGGCATGTGCCCATGGAGCCCAAGCCCTTTTCCATGGGGGTACGCATTGAGCACCGGCAGGAGATGGTGAATACGGCGCAGTATGGCGTAGATCAGCCCACGCTGCCTCCTGCCGACTATAAGCTGGTAAAGCATCTGGATGAAAATACGGTGTATACCTTCTGTATGTGCCCCGGCGGCTATGTGGTGGCGGCGGCCTCCGAGGAGGGGGGCGTGGTTACCAACGGCATGAGCTATTCCCACCGGGCAGGGGAGAATGCCAATGCGGCGCTGCTGGTGACCCTGAATCCCCAGGTGTTCCCCTATCCCGGGGCCCTGGGCGGCATGTATTGGCAGCGGGAAATTGAGCAGCGGGCCTATGGGCTCAGCGGCTCCTATTGCGCCCCGGCGCAGCGCATCGGCGACTTTTTGCAGGGGGTTCCCAGCACCGGTGCCGGGGCGGTGCAGCCCACCTATCGCCCGGGGGTGTACTGGTGCGATTTGCACCAGGTGCTGCCCACCGGCATCACCGATGCCCTGGAAAAGGCCATCCCTGCCCTGGATGGGAGCTTGCAGGGCTTTGCAGACCCGGAGGGTGTTTTGACCGCACCGGAGACCCGAAGCTCCTCGCCGGTGCGGATTCTCCGGGACGAAACCCGCCAATCCCAACTGCGGGGCCTGTACCCCACGGGAGAGGGGGCGGGCTATGCCGGGGGGATTATGTCCGCCGCTATTGACGGAATTCTGACGGCAGAAGCCCTGCTGGATGCCGCAAATCTGAATAAAAATGAAGGATAACTTTCAAAACGCCGGAGTAAAATCCGGCGCTTTTCTTTACACAAATGAAGAAAAACAGTACCATTATTCAGATAAATAAATCCGTTCCGGGGAAAAGTTTGAAATATGACGAAAGAAGCGGATTTCCTCTGGATGATATTCCGAAAAGATGATTGGAGAAATATACCATAAATGCAAGATGATTCTACATTCTGTTTGTAGTAAATGCCAAAATATGAATAAATGAATTATTTTTGTTGCAATTCTGGGAAAAGGATGGTACAATGAGGCCAGTTCTTGTGACAGAGACGTTCGTCCCCATGGCAAGGACTACCGAACTGCGGCTTCGGGAGCACCGCCTGGGGAAGCAGGACGTCCTTTTTTCTTTTCCACCCGGGGGGCAGAAAAGGGGACTGCCACACATTTTCAACGTTATTGCCCTTCGGGGGATTAACAAAAACAAAAGGAGGAAAATCGTATGAAAAAGATCATTTGCCTGGCTTTGGCCGCTGTGATGGTTCTGGGCCTGTTTGGACTGACTGCCAAGGCCGAGGCCAACGACAACTGGAAGGTCGCCATCCTCACCGGTACCGTCTCCCAGGGCGAGGAAGAGTTCCGCGCCGCTGAGAAGGCCGTCGCCACCTGGGGCGCTGACCACATCATCACCGACACCTACCCCGACAACTTCACCTCCGAGATGGAGACCACCGTTTCCAAGCTGGTTGCTTTTGCTTCTGACCCCGATGTGAAGGCCATTGTCATGTGCCAGGCCGTCCCCGGTGCCAAGGCTGCTTTCGATAAGATTCGTGAGATGGGCCGGGACGATATCCTGCTGATTGCCGGTACCCCCCAGGAAGACCCCGCCGTTATCGCTGCCGCTGCTGACGTGGTTATGTACGCCGATGAGGCCAAGCAGGGCGACACCATCATGGAGACCTGCGCCAACTGGGGCATCGATGTGTTCATCCACTACTCCTTCCCCCGCCACATGGCCATGGAGCTGATTGTTGCCCGCCACGAGCTGCTGGAAGAGAACGCCGAAGCCCTGGGCATCGAGATGGTTGACGTCACCGCTCCCGACCCCACCGCAGAAGCCGGCCTGTCCGCCTCTCAGCAGTTCATTCTGGAGGATGTTCCCCAGCAGCTGGCCAAGTACGAGGGCAAGAAGGTAGCCTTCTTCACCACCAACTGCGGCATGCAGCCTTCCCTGCAGGCAGCTGTTCTGGATGAGCCCAACGCCTACTATCCTCAGCCCTGCTGCCCCAGCCCCTACCACGCATTCCCCGCTACCCTGGGTCTGGAGCTGGAAATCGGCGGCGATGACGAGGATGCCCTGCACCAGATTGCCCTGAAGCTCCAGGAGCACGATGCTGTGGGCCGCTTCTCCACCTGGGCACACCCTGTTGCCATGACCATCATTGAGGTGGGCGTTGAGTACGCCAAGGCCTATATTGATGGCGAAATCACCGAGAGAAACGATGCTGACAAGCTGAAGGCCCTGCTGGAGGAGAAGGTTTCCGGCGCAAAGGTGGAGCCCTACACCGATGCCAAGGGTACCACCTTCGACAACTACTACACCATCCTGCTGGCACCCGTTGACTTCAACGATTATCTGTAATTCGGCGGAAACGTAAATCTGTATGAGCCCGCCCGTTCCACACGGGCGGGCTCTTCATAGATTTTCTGATGCCCAATGAAAGACGCCGACCAGCCTCGGCGGTTTTCATTGGATATTAGTATATATAAAGGAGGAGCAGAGAGAATGGAAAACGAATATGTTTTGGAAATGAAGCATATCACAAAGCACTACGGCAACAATGCCGTCCTAAGCGATGTTTCCCTTTCTGTCAAACGGGGCGAAATCCACGCCCTTTTGGGTGAGAACGGCGCAGGAAAATCCACCTTAATGAATACCCTCTTCGGTATGCCGGTGATTCACGATACCGGCGGCTTCGAGGGGGAGATACTCCTGAATGGGGAAAAGGTGAACATCAGCTCCCCGCTGGATGCCATGCGGAAGGGCATCGGCATGGTGCACCAGGAGTTCATGCTCCTGCCCGGCTTTACCATTGCCGAGAATATCAAGCTGAACCGGGAGATAACCCAGCCCAATCTGGCCAGCCGGATGCTGAGCAAAAATTTGGAAACGCTGGATATGGGGGCCATGTCCCAGGATGCCCGGGCGGCGCTGGACAGCGTGGGCATGGGCATTGACGAATATACCAAGGTAAAGGGTATGCCCGTGGGCTATATGCAGTTCGTGGAGATTGCCCGGGAGATTGACAAAAAGGGTGTGCAGCTGCTGGTGTTCGACGAGCCCACCGCCGTCCTTACCGAGTCCGAGGCGGCCCAGCTGGTCACCGTTATGAAGAAGATTGCCGAAAGCGGCATTGCCATTATTTTCATCACCCACCGGCTGGAGGAGGTTATGGCCGCCGCCAAGGATGTCACCATCCTCCGGGATGGCAAGCTGGCGGCAACCCGGGCCATAGAGGATACCAGCATTGTGGAGCTGGCAGAGCTGATGATTGGCCGGAAGGGCGAGTCCGTGGTGGATGCCCAGCCCCGCACCGGTCACAGCGACAAGGTGGCCCTGAGCCTGCGGGATTTGAAGGTTCGGATGCCCGGCGAGAAGGTTCGGGGCGTGGATCTGGATGTGTATGAGGGGGAGATTTTCGGCATCGGCGGCCTGGCGGGCCAGGGCAAGCTGGGCATCCCCAACGGCGTGATGGGCCTGTACGACACCACCGGCACCGTGGAGCTCTTTGGAGAACCCCTGAAAACCGGGGATACCGGTGCGGCACTCCATGCCGGGCTGGCCATGGTGTCCGAGGACCGCAAGGGCGTGGGCCTGCTGCTGGACCAGTCCATCGAGGACAATATTGTTTTCAATGCCATGCAGATTCACGGGGAATACCTGAAAAAATTCGGCCCCTTCACCCTGAAGGACAGCAAGGCCATCCGGGATGTGGCCAATCGGATGATTCAGGAGCTGGATATCCGCTGCTTCGGCCCCACCCAGGCGGCGGGCACCCTGTCCGGCGGCAACCAGCAGAAGGTGTGCATCGCCCGGGCCCTGTGCATGAAGCCCCGGTTCCTGTTTGTGTCCGAGCCCACCCGGGGCATTGACATTGGCGCAAAGAAGCTGGTGCTGGAAACCCTGGTGAAGCTGAACCGGGAGAAGGGGATGACCGTGGTGATTGTCTCCTCGGAGCTGCAGGAGCTGCGTAGCATCTCCGACCGGATTGCCATTGTGTCCGAGGGCCGCCTGGTGGATATCCTGGCCCCGGATGCCAGCGATGCGGACTTCGGCCTGGCCATGTCCGGCATCCGCCCCGGCGACCATAAGAAAGAAGGGTGAGAGATATGACAAACAGCAAAGCGAGAAGAGCCATTGCCGCCCTGCTCTGCCTGGCCTGCCTGGCGCTGGTCATTCTCGGCGGTGTGAATCTGCCCAAGAAGGGTCGGGATGCGGGCCAAAGCATTCTGGGTGAGCTTCGGGCAAAATCCCTGATGAATGCGGCAGGTGACGGCATTGTAGAAAGCTATGTGGCCATTGCCAAGAAGCAGGCCCAGCAGGCGGCCAAGGAAGCCGGAGGCGGCATGGCCGAAATCCGCACCGCCGTGGCGGAGGCGGAGCAGCGGGTTCGGGCAGAATATGAAAATGTGGAATTTGCCCAGGGGGTGGAGCCCAGCCAGGAGCTGGAAACTGCCGCCGGGAACTACAATCTCCTGCTGTCCCAGGCGGGAGAGCTGGAGGCCAAGGCCACCCAGGATTACATAGACGCCCACTATGATGAGGCCAAGGCCGCCCAGGAGGCCCAGCGGGAGGCCCTGCTGGCCGAGGGAAAGGACGTGCCGGAAAACGACACCATCCAGGTGGACATGAGCGGCTTCGAGGCCAGCCCGGAAATGCTGGCTGCCGCCGCCGCTGCCGATGCCGCCTATTGCCAGGTGGCGGAGGCGCTGAAGGCCCTGTATGCCGTGCTGGACGACGATGCCCTGACCTCCCTGCGCCAGACCATGGAGGACATTGTCTACCAGCCGGGGGATACCTACGATACCCAGTACGACCGCTATATGCACCAGTCCGGCAGCAAGGGCACCGTGGCGGGATACCTGATTCGCCATGGGGATGATTTGCTCTATGGCAGCCTGGCTCTGCTGGTACTGGCGGCGCTCACCGTCTTCTATGAAAAGCTGGTGGAGAAGTTGGGGATTCCCAGAATTGTCATTGGCGTGTTCTTTATCCTGCTGTGCTTTATGTGCCTTTGGTACGATTTGTCCCTGTCCACGCTGCTTAGCAACTCCATCGTCCGAATGGGCATGAATTCGGTAATGGTTCTGGCCATGGTGCCAGGCATTCAGTGCGGCATCAGCCTGAACCTGGGCCTGCCCATTGGCCTGGTGGCGGGGCTCATCGGCGGCCTGGTCACCATCGAGTGGGGTATCCCCGGGTGGTGGGGCTTCCTGTTTGCCATTGCCTTTGGCTGCGTGATTGCGGCGGTGTGCGGCTATCTGTACGGTCTGCTGCTGAACCGGCTGAAGGGTGAGGAAATGTCCGTCACCACCTATGTGGGCTTCTCCGTTGTCTCGCTGATGTGCATTGCCTGGCTGGTGCTGCCCTTCCAGTCCCTGAAGCTCCGCTGGCCTCTGGGCACCGGTCTTCGGAACACCATCGGCCTGGACAATACCAATTTCAAGCAGATTTTGAACAATTTCCTCTCCTTTAGCATTGGAGATTTCTTCGTCCCCACGGGGCTGCTGCTGTTTATGGCCCTGTGCTGCGCCCTGGTGTGGCTGTTCTCCCGGAGTAAGACCGGTGTGGCCATGCAGGCCGTGGGCAACAATCCCCGGTTCGCCCAGGCGGCGGGGGTGAATGTGGACAAGATGCGAATTGTGGGCACTACCCTTTCCACCGTCCTGGGTGCCGTGGGCATCCTGGTGTACTCCCAGAGCTATGGCTTTATGCAGCTGTACACCACACCCCGGCAGATGGGCTTTGTGGCGGCATCGGCCATTCTGATTGGCGGCGCCTCCACCTCCCGGTGCAAAATCAGCCATGTGCTCATCGGCACCTTCCTGTTCCAGGGTGTGCTGACCCTGGGAATGCCGGTGGCCAATGTGCTGGTGCCTGGCTCCACCATCTCCGAGACCCTGCGTATTCTGATTTCCAACGGTATTATTCTGTATGCCCTGACCAAGTCTGGAGGTGATTCCCGTGGCTGAGCTTCGTAAGAAAATAGATGCAGGTGCCTTCCTGCGGGCCAATGCGGTTATGGTGATGTTCCTGGTTCTGTGCGTGGTGTGCCTGTACTTTTCCGGCTATACCGTGCCCTATGTGATGTATGAGCTCTTTGGCCGCCTGAGCCGGAATGCCTTCATTGTGCTGGCACTGATTCTGCCCATTGTGGCGGGTATGGGCATCAACTTCGCTGTGACCATCGGCGCCATGGCGGCCCAGATTTCCGCACTATGGGTAATTGAGTGGAATGTGGCGGGGCGCTTCGGCTCTCTGGCCGCCTTTGCAGCGGCCATGCTGATGACTGTCCCCATTGCCGCCTTCTTCGGCTTCCTCATTGGCAAGCTGCTGAACAAGATGAAGGGCCAGGAGATGATTGGCGGCCTGATTCTGGGCTATTTTGCCAATGGCCTGTACCAGCTGCTGTTCCTGTTCATCTTTGGCAACCTGATTCCCCTCAACGCCCCGGGCCTGGTTATCAAGGGCTCCACCGGCGTGGCCAACACCATCGACCTGTCTACAGAGCGGGGCTTTAAGTATGCGCTGGATGACCTGTGGCGGGTGGACTTCGGCACCGGACTGTATGTATTCTGCGGCATTTATCTGGCCATTGTCCTGCTGCGCCTTCTTCGCAAGCGGGCGGACAAGGGACAAGCCATCCGGGCTGCCGCCATTGGCATCGGTGCCTGCCTGGTCTATCAGATTCCCGCCGTGGCCAATCTGTTCTCCATGGTGAAGGTGCCCATGGTCACCTTTGCGCTGGTGGGGGTGCTGTGCCTGTTCAACGACTCCCTGATGCGTACCCAGCTGGGCCAACGCTTCCGGGCCGTGGGCCAGAGCCGCACTGTTGCCAATGTCTCCGGCATCAATGTGGACCAGATTCGGGTGATTGCCATTATGATTTCCACCGTCCTGGCGGGCTGGGGGCAGCTGATTTTCGTGCAGAACATGGGCTCCTTCCAGACCTACGGCGCCCACGAGCAGGTGGGCCTGTATGCCGGTGCCGCCATTCTGGTGGGCGGTGCCTCCATCCGCAAGGCCACCAATTCCCAGGCCATTCTGGGCTGCATTCTGTTCCATCTGCTGTTCATTGTGGCTCCCGCCGCCGGTAAGAACCTCTTCGGCGATGCCGCCATCGGCGAATACTTCCGCGTCTTCATCTCCTACGGCGTTATCGCCTTGGCTCTGGTGATGCACGCCTGGAGCAGCATCCCCAAAAAGAAAAAGCAGACTGCATAAACAGAAAGTCCTGGACTGTAAGGGAGTTTTCCCCCAAATACCCTCCTAAAAAATAAAATCAGCGGTAGGAATTGCGAAACAATCGGAATTCCTACCGCTAAAATATTTTGCTTTTACAGCGGAAACAATCAGGCCATGTCCAGGGCCAGCTTCTTCCCGCCCAGGATGTGGAAATGCAGATGGGGCACCGTCTGCCCGGCATCTTCGCCGCAGTTGGAGACAACCCGGTAGCCGTTTACCAGCCCCTCGGCGGCGGCAATCTGGGGAATCACCTGGAAAATATGGGCCACCACGCCGCTGTTGTCCGGTGTAACGCCGTTGCAGCCGGAGATGTGTTCCTTGGGAATCACCAGAATGTGGGTGGGAGCCTGGGGGGCAATGTCCCGGAAGGCCAGGACGGTGTCATCCTCGTAGACCTTGGTAGAGGGGATATCCCCGGCGATGATTTTGCAGAACAGACAATCCTTCATGTTGCTACACTCCTTATAATCCAAATACATGTACGCCCACCAGACTGACGGTGGTCATAATAATCCCGGCAATGACAACCCCGGCGCTGACGGATATGGCCGTCTCTTTCGTACCCATATTCAGGAAGCTGGCCCCCAGGGTGCCGGTCCAGGCACCGGTGCCGGGGACGGGGATGCCTACAAACAGCGCCAGGGCCACCATCAGCCCGGCCTTACCGGCCTTTCGGGACAGCTTGGCACCGGCCTGCTCCCCTTTGTCGTGGAAGAAGTGGCAGATTTTGCTGATGTACCGCTTGTCCAGCCCCCACACCAGAAACTTCCGGGCGAAGAAGTAAATCACCGGCACCGGCAGAAGGTTGCCGATGGCGCACACCACAATGGCGTGGATAGGCTCAATGCCCATGCTCACGGCGATGGGGATGGCCCCCCGCAGCTCCAGAAGCGGCACCATGGACAGGAAAAACACAAACACATACTTTAAGAACATCTATCTATCCCCCGAAGGGCAGCGGCTGCCCCAGTCTTATCCTACCCATTTTACCACAGGACCACCCTATTTACAACATAAAAAATCAGGGCAAACTTTAATTTTTCGTTAAAAGTCTGCCCTGATTCAATTATTTATGCGGGAATGGATTCCTTGACGATGACGTAGCCATCCACCAGGTTTGCCTTCTCCAGAGTGCCCTCAATGGCCATCTGGCGCTCCATCAAATCGGTGAGAATCACCACGCCGTCGTGGCATTCGATGGTCATGACGTTCTTCATCACAACCGTCTCGGGTGCCATTTTGTTTTTGTAGACAGTAGACAGGCACATAATTATTATCCTTTCAGGCTGGACAGCACGGCGGTAAGCCGCAGGTTGCCCTTTTCAAAGTCGCTGACGGCGGCCATAACCTGCTCATAGGCGGTGTGGTTGCCGTTGTGATCCAGCTGGGCGGCCAGGTCGGCCAGCTCCCGGGCGTGGGCGGCGTTGTGGCCCACCATATATTGCATCAGCGCAGTCAGCTCCTCCATGGGGGTATGCTCGCAATGGGACTGGCAGCCGCTGCAATCATGGGCGCAGTCGTGGCTGTGCTCATGGTCGTGGGAGTGTTCATGGTCATGGGAGTGCTCGTGGTCGTGGGGGATACCCAGGGCGTGCATTTCCTCGTGGGTCATAGTATGGTCGTGGCTGTGCGCGCCAACGGTATGGTCATGATCGAGATGCATAAAAATGCTCCTTTGCTTTTTTCTATATTATAGCCCGGTTTCCTGGTGATGTCAAAACATTTATTTCCCGAAAAAATGAATTTTCTTTCACAAAATATCCCCCGGTGGGGCTTGCGCCCGGGGATTTTTCAGGGTATAATATCCCAAATATACTTTGGTGGTGATGCAGAATGGATGAACAGCACGGGCACGACCATGACCATACCCACGATCATGCCTATCTCCATGCCCACGGAATCCCCCATTCTCATGGCCATGTCCACGAGAATCAGAAGGCTGTCCTGAACCGCCTCTCCCGGGCCATTGGCCATCTGGAAAAGGTGCGCCGGATGGTAGAGAACGGAGAGGATTGCTCAGAGGTTTTAATCCAGCTGGCGGCAGTTCGCTCCGCACTGGACAATACGGGTAAGGTGATTTTGAAGGATCACATGCGCCACTGCATGGTGGATGCCGTTGCCGCAGGAGACCAGGAGGCCATTGACGATTTGTGCCAGGCCATCGACAAATTTATGAAATAACAGGGACTGTCTTTTGGCAGTCCCTGTTTTTCAAAATGTTGCTACGTCCGGGTCGGCGGGGGCCACGTCCTTTACCACTTCTATAGCGGTGAGCACCGGGCCCACGTCCCCCTTGTACAGCGGGTGCTTTTCGGCGGTAATCTTTGCCGTTACCTGCACCCAGGCTCTGGATTCCAGGCTCTTGGCTTCGGCGTACCGGCAGGGGATGCCGCAGAACTGAATGTCCTCCACGCAGCAGGTCATCACAAACCGGCCGGGGGCGAACATTCCCTCCTTCTGGCGGCGGAGCATGGCCACCTGGGCCTTGAAGCACACGGTCTTATCCGCATACTTTTCCGGCTCCTCGGTCACATCCCGATACCACAGGGCAAAGTCCTCGTCCTTCACCTGAATGATGGGGGCGTTGATATCGAAGGGAAGGGGATCCTGGACATCGTCAAAGCTGGTGGTGCCGTCGGTGTAGTCGTAGAGAATGTCAATCCGCCGGTTGGCAGCCCGGGCCAGCTTGTGCAGGGGCATGGTGTCCTCGCCGGGGGTCAGCCGGTTGAATACCACCATCTGTGCGCCCACCAGCTTGTCCATTACCAGGTTACGCATATTGGAGTTGTAGGTCATAAAGGTGGTGGCATCGGCGAACATCACCTCCTGGGCAATCACCCAGTTTTCGGGGAAGCGGTTGTACAGGTCGGCCACCAGCTGCATTCCGTTCAGCTCCACCACCACCCGCTCTGCCCGGTACTTCTTTTCCAGCGCCGTCAGCTGCTGGGTGGTGACTGTCTGCTGGTCCAGAGTTTCCAGATACACATTCTTGTGGGGGTAGGTGGAGATGTCATACTCCTCCTCGCCCTCCTCGAAAATCAGCACCAGGGTGCGCTCCCCGGCATTGAACCGGGGGTCTTCCAGGGTTTCCTGGATGAATTTGGTTTTGCCGGAATCCAAAAAACCGGTAAAGGCATAGACAGGAATCTGCTCCATGGCTTACACCCCAAACAATTCTGCAATGCCCTTTTCGTCCAGCTTGGAGCCAATGACGCACAGCTTGCCGGTGATGTCGGCGCTGCCGGTGCGGATGCTGGCCTCCTCGGGCACATAGTCAAAGTGAATCCAGCTGCCGTCCTGGGCGGGCAGAATGCCCTTGGCCCGCAGCACCAGACCGTATTTCTCGGTGTCCAGTGCCTTGAGGGCGGCCTCCACCGACTCCTTGGTGAACTTCTTGGCGGTTTCTACGCCCCAGGAGGTGAACACCTCGTCAGCATGATGGTGGTGATGATGCTCGTGGTCATGGTCATGGCAGCACTCGTCATGATGGTGATGCTCATGCTCCTCATGGTCGTGGTCATGGCAGCATTCATCGTGATGATGGTGCTCATGCTCCTCATGGTCGTGGTCATGGCAGCACTCGTCGTGATGGTGATGCTCATGCTCCTCATGATCATGGTCATGGCAGCAGCAGTGGTCGTCCTCTTCTGCCAGCCGCTCCATTTCCATTCTGGCCAGCTCTGCCGCCAGGGATGCCTTGCCCTCCATGGCTTCCACCAGCTGCTCACCGGTGAGCTGATCCCAGGGGGTGGTGACAATGGAGGCAACCTGGTTGTGCTCCCGCAGCATACTCACAGCGTTGTCCAGCTTGAACTGGGCAATGGAATCGGTGCGGGACAGGATGATGGTGGAGGCGGTTTCAATCTGGTTGTTATAGAACTCACCGAAGTTCTTCATATACACCTTGACCTTGCTGGCATCCACTACGGCCACGGTATAGCCCAGGGTGACATCGTCGGAGGTGACCTTGTTCACAGCGCCAATCACATCGGACAGCTTGCCTACGCCGGAGGGCTCAATAATGACCCGGTCGGGAGAATACTCGCTAATCACCTTTTGCAGGGCCTTGCCGAAGTCCCCCACCAGGGAGCAGCAAATGCAGCCGGAGTTCATTTCGGTGATGTTAATACCGGCATCCTGCAAGAAGCCGCCGTCGATGCCAATTTCGCCAAATTCGTTTTCAATCAGCACTAGCTTTTGGCCCTTGTAGCCCTCGGAAATCATTTTTTTAATCAGTGTGGTTTTGCCTGCACCCAGGAAACCGGAATAAATATCAACTTTGGTCATAAAAATGCCTCTTTTCAAAATTTTCTCTATCTGTTATTATATCACCTCCTGTCAACCGATACAAGAAATTTTCTCCGGCTATTTTTTACCGAACTGTAAATTTTGCCGGAAAAAAGCCGGCACCCTGGGGCACCGGCTGCAAGCTATTGGGTAATTTTGTCCTGGGGCAGTTCCCTGAGAATTTTCCGCTGAATGGGGATGGCGAACAGGAAGGTAATCAGGTCAGCGACGCTTTGGGTCAGCTGCACACCGGTGAAGCCAAAGGCGGCGCTGAGAACCCACACCAGGGGGATGAAGAACAGCCCCTGCCGTGCCACGGACAGGAAGGTGGCAGCCACGGTTTTGCCCATGGACTGCTGCATCATATTGCTCATAACTACCCAGCCCTGAACAAAGAAGGTAATGCACTGGAATCGCAGGGCACCTGCGCCATAGGCGATAACCTGGGGGTCATCCCGGAAGAGGGCCACCAGCTTGGGGGCAAAGACATAGCCCAGGCCGGAAATCACCAGCAGCACGGCGGTGGATACCTTTACGCAGAACCAGAAGCCCTTGCGTACCCGGGAATAGAGCCCGGCACCGTAGTTGAAGCCGCACACAGGCTGGAAGCCCTGGCCGAAGCCAATCATAGCGGAGGCACCGAACATGGTGACCCGCTGCACCACGCCCATGGCGGCAATGGCGGCATCGCCGTAGGCCATGGATACATTGTTCAGGCAGATGGTCGCCACGGAGGCCAGACCCTGCCGGGCAAGAGAGGGCAGACCGCCCTTGAAAATCCAGGAATAATAGTGGCTGGAGAACCGGAAATTCCGGAGCTTCAGCTGGATATTGCCTCCCCGCCGGGTACCGGCCAGCAGCAGGCAGAAGCTGACCAGCTGGCTGAGAATCGTGGCCCAGCCTGCACCGGCCACCCCCAAATCCAGGGCGAAAATCATCACCGGATCCAGGACGATGTTCAGCAGGGCCCCGGTGACAATGCCCACCATGGCGTAGCTGGCGCTGCCCTGAAAGCGCAGCTGGTTATTCAGCACAAAGGAGGCGCACATCCAGGGGGCACCCAGCAGAATCACCCGGAGATAGGCGGTAGTGTGGGGCAAAATGGTGGGGGTGGAGCCCAGAAATACTGCCAAAGGCTCCAGAAAGCACAGGCCCAGGACGCAAATCGCCAGTCCTGTGGCCAGGGCAGAGACAAAGCCGGTGGCCGCCATCTGAGAGGCACCGGTGTAATTCTTCTTTCCCAGCTCCCGGGAAATGTAGTTGCCGCTGCCCTGCCCGAAGAAGAAGCCCACGGCCTGGATAACTGCCATCACGGAGAACACCACGCCCACGGCGGCGGTGGCGGCATTGCTTTTCAGCATACCCACAAAATAGGTGTCCGCCATGTTGTAAAAGGCTGTCACCAGCATACTGATGATGCAGGGGGCAGCCAGGCGGCAAATCAGCTTTTCCACCGGCGGGGTGGTCATTTTTATGTATTTCTCTTCCTGTGCGTCCATAAAATCCTCTTTCTGTTTCGTTTTGCTGAAGTCGGCACTGCCCCATTGGAAAACACCAGTCTAAAGTATATCACGTTCCGGAAATCCGTGTCAAGTCTGCCCGGGGGAAATGGGGGAGACTCTTTTGCCTCTTTCGACGGCTTTCGATTGCAAATCCCACTGGAAATCACTATGCTTTTAATGGCGGACAGAACCCCCTGCAATGCGACAGTCTGCCAAAGCGCCGCCCCGGCTCTCCCCCGGGACGGCGCTTGTTGCACTCAGCTGACGGGAATCAGCAGTATTTGATTGGGCCCCGGCTCGTCTTGCAGCTTATTGACGCAGCGGATGGCCGCCACGGTGGAGCCGGTGGCCTTTGCCAGCTCCCACAGGGAATCCGTCCCCGCCCGGCGCAGAATCAGGCTGGGGCGCTGGGGGTCGGGCTGGGTGTCCTCCCCCAGCTCCAGGGCGGTGACCATGGGGATGCCCTGGCCTCCGGTGGGGGTGAGGCTCAGGGGCAGCTCAGCCCGCAGG
>UROL01000036.1 GCA_900549495.1 uncultured Eubacteriales bacterium
CCCCGGCCCCGGCCAGAAGCCACCGGCCCCGGGTACCCGCCACAAACATCATCACCACGCCCACCATGCCCATGAGCATAATGGCGCTCAGGTGCTTTTCCAGTGCTAAGGGCACCAGAATGCCCAGCATGGCCATTCCAAAGCCCAGCACGCCCCAGCGGAAGTGCTCCACCCGCTGGCCGTAGTTTCGGGTCAAACGCCCGAATATCAAAATCATGGTGAATTTGGCCAGCTCT
Source organism: uncultured Eubacteriales bacterium (assembly GCA_900549495.1). Classification (GTDB taxonomy): domain Bacteria; phylum Bacillota; class Clostridia; order Oscillospirales; family Oscillospiraceae; genus Faecousia. Next base: position 237 of record UROL01000036.1, read on the forward strand.
GAGGGCTGGAACTGGATGCCCCCCAGCTGAATCCACCGTTTGGCACCGTTCACCGACTCCCCCACCACCAGCACACTGAGCAGCAGCACAATGCTGCCCAGGTACAGCGGCCAGGCCAGCCGATACCAAACCGCCGCCGGTACACGGCTAAACAGCGCCATGGCCACCAGGCCAATCCCGGCGCACACAGCCTGTTTGCCCAGATACCGGGTCGTGCTCCGGTAGCCGGTATCGTAGGCGCTCTGGGCGAAGCTGGCGGAGTAGAGCATGGTCAGCCCTACCGCAAGGGCCAGCAGCACCAGAATCAAAAAGGGATAGTCCACACTTCCTTCCGCCGAAAAACGGCGGCGGTTCTCTTTGGCATGCAGAATGCCTGCCGCCATGCTAACTCCCTTCCAAAAAACGCATCAATGAATCAAACCGGAAATACTATACCAGGCCAAAACGCACATCAGGGTGCTGACCATGGCGAAGCTGATTACAATTTTTTCTTCCTTCCAGCCACACATTTCAAAATGGTGGTGGATGGGGGACATCTTAAACAGGCGCTTGCCGTGGGTCAGCTTGAAATAGCTCACCTGCAAAATCACGGAAAGAGTCTCGCAGATGTAGACAAAGCCCACCAGAATCAGCACCAGGGGAATATCCAGGGCGAAGGACATGGCGCACACGACGCCCCCCATAAACAGAGAGCCGGTGTCCCCCATAAAGAGCTTGGCCGGATGCCAGTTCAGGCTGAGATAGGCCAGCAGGCCGCCCACCATGGCCGCCGGCATCAGCGCCAGGTCGTACCGCTTCAGGGCCACACTGGCAGCGGTGAAGAAAATCATCACAGGAATGGTGACCGAGCTGCTCAGGCCATCGATGCCGTCGGTAAGGTTTACGGCATTGTCGCAGCCCACCATAACAAACATGGCAAAGAGGATGTATACCGGCAGGGGCAGGTACAGCGTGACATTGGCAAAGGGAATATACAGGTCACAGGTCAGGCTGCCATTGCGGTAGAGCACGTATACAAAGACGGCGGAAACCGCCATTTGCAGCATGGCCTTCTGAATGGCCGTCAGGCCCAGGTCACGCTTGTACTTTACCTTGCAGAAATCGTCCAGAAAGCCCACGATGCCGAAGGAGAAAGCCAGCAGGAACACATAGAAGGGGGTGTAGTCCGTCATCCAGGGCAGATTGCCCAGCAGACAAAGCAGGCTGGAGAAGATGAACATCAGGCCGCCCATCAGCGGAGTACCTGCCTTGCTGTTATGCCAGGTGGGGCCGATGTTGCGGACGGACTGACCTGCTTTCAGCGCCCGCAGTACGGGCAGCAGGAAGTGAATAATGATTCCCGCCAGGATGCAAGATGCGGCGGCGGTAATCAGAATGCGAAGCATTGGATCCATTGCCATTGTTATTTTCCCTCTTTCTCATCTGCCAGGAAGGCGTCTATAATCTGCTCCATGTGCATGCCGTGGCTTCCCTTTACCAGAACCACGTCTCCGGGCAGCAGCATCCGCTTCAGTGCGGCAATAATTTTGTCCATTTCCGTAAAGCCCTGGGTATGGAATTTCTCCATGCCGCCGGTGATGCAGCCATTGACCACCCGCTCTGCGTTGGGGCCGAAGGCGAACACCAGGTCGCTTTTGGCTGCCGCCAGACGGCCCACCCGGTAGTGCTCCGCTGCGGTACAGGCTCCCAGCTCCAGCATGTCCCCCAGCACCGCCACCCGGCGGCCTGGCTTTTTGCCCAGAACCTTCAAGGCAGCCTCCATGGACTCCGGGCCGGCATTGTAGCAATCCTTGATAAAGGTGATGCCGCCGATTTCCAGAACCTCCTGACGGCCGGACATATTCCGGAAGCAGTCCAGCCCGGTGCGGATGTTGGCCGGGGTCACCCCCATGGCCAGGCCCACCGTAACAGCGGCCAGGGCATCCGGCACATAGTGGCTCCCCTCCACATGCAGACGAACCGGGAAGGAATCGCCGCCGTCATCGTGGGCGGTGAAGCGCAGGGTGTCGTCCTGCTGGATATCCGTGGCATAGACGTTCAGGCTGTCGTCGGTGCCAAAATAGAGGATGGGCTGCTCCGGCTGCTCTTCCAGGCTACGCAGCAAGGCATCGTCGCCATTGAGCACCAGCCGGGCATCCGGGGCCATTCCCTCCAGAATTTCCATCTTGGCTCTGCGGATCCCCTCCTGAGAGCCCAAATGCTCCATATGCATGGTTCCAATATTCAAAATCACCGCCAAATCCGGCCGGGCGATTCTGGAGAGGTAGGCCATCTCCCGGAAATGGTTCATGCCCATTTCTACCACGGCCACCTGGGTATCCTCCGGCATTCCCAGAATTGCCATGGGCATACCAATGTCGTTATTGTGATTGGCCGGGGTCTTGGCCGTGCGGAAGGTGGTCTCCATCACCTGGGCAACCATTTCCTTTGTGGTGCTTTTGCCCACTGAGCCGGTGATACCCACCACCTGCATACCGATACGCATCCGCTCACGCCGGGCAATCTCCCCCAGGGCCAGGCGGGTATTGGACACATAGATAGCAGGGTAGTCCCCCACCATCCGGGTGCACAGCACCGCAGCGGCACCGTTGGACATGGCATTGTGAATGAACTCATGGCCGTCTCTGACCCCCTGAAGGGCAACGAACAGCTGCCCCGGCTGGAGCCTCCGGGTATCGTTGGTGGCACCCAGGAATTCCACGTCGGCGTATTTCTCTTCCACTGTGCCACCGCACCAGGCAGCGGCCTGGCGGAGTGTAATCTTCCCCATTTTATTTCCTCAATTCTGCCAGGTGGGCTGCAACCTCTTCCCGCTCGTCCAGGTGGTGCTTTACGCCCTGGATTTCCTGGTAGGTTTCATGGCCCTTTCCTGCCAGTACAATTATATCATCTTTTTTCGCAATGTCCATAGCATATCTGATGGCCCTGCGCCGATCCTCTATCACAGTATACTCGCCCATATCCGGGGTTATCCCCTGCAGGATGTCCCGGATGATGGCCATGGGCTCCTCTGTCCGGGGGTTGTCCGACGTAATAATGGCGAAATCTGCGGATTCTACCCCAATTCTGCCCATAATGGGCCGCTTGATGGGATCCCGGTCACCGCCGCAGCCGAACACGGAAATCAGCCTGCCCTTGCAGAAATCCCGCACCGATTTGAGAACTTTTTCCAGCCCATCCGGTGAATGGGCGTAGTCAATCAGCACGCAGTAGGGCATACCGGGGGTGGGAACCACCTCAATTCTGCCCTTGACACCGCAGGCCTCCTTCAAGGCCCCGGCGGCATCCTCCAGAGCAATGCCCAGGCTTTTTGCAATGCCCAGCACCGTCAGGGTATTGTACACCGTAAAGCGGCCGGGGATGGGCACATACACCTGCACCCTTTCTTCCCCGCTTACCGCCGCAAAGCGGATATGGTCGGAGCTGAGCTCCACATCCCGGGCATACAGCCCCGCCTCCCCATGGGCAGAGGTGGTGAGCACCGGGCACTGGGCGGCGGCCAAAATCCGGGGGGCATAGGGGTCGTCCTGATTGACAACGGCCCTGGTGCACCGACGGAACAGCTCTGCCTTGGCATCGCAGTATGCGTCCATGGTTTTGTGGAAGTCCAAATGGTCCTCGGTCAGATTGGTAAAGGCCGCCACATCATAGTGAATGCCGCCAATGCGTTCCAGGGAAATGGCATGGCTGGATACCTCCATCACCACATGGGTGCACCCGGCGTCATACATCCGGGCAAACAGAGCCTGCAATTCAAAGCTCTCCGGGGTGGTGCGCTCGGTGGGAATAACCTGGTCACCGATGTAATTTTCCATGGTGCCAATCAGCCCCACCTTAGCCCCCAAGCACTTTTCCAAAACCTGCTTCAGCAGCAGGGTGCTGGAGGTCTTGCCATTGGTACCGGTAATTCCAATCATGGTCATCTTCCGGGCGGGGCGGCCATAATAATTTCCGGAAATCAGGGCCAGCGCCAGCCGATCCGATTCCACCAGGACATAGGGGATATCCTCCTCCGGCTTTTTCGCTGTGACCACCGCAACAGCACCCTTGGCCATGGCAGAGGGAATAAACCGGTTGCCATCGGAGGCAAAGCCGGAGACCGCCACAAACAGGCTGCCGGGCTCTGCCCTGCGGGAATCGCAGCACAGGCCGGAAATTTCCATTTCCGGGTCTGCATGCTGCTGCAAAACGGGAACATCTGCCAACAATTCTTTTAATTTCATCTTCTGTCCTCCTGAATCCGCACTTGGGCGTATCTATAATGCCCGGCGGCAAAAACGCCGGGCCGTGAAATGGGCCGGTTGGTATGCTGCGGAGCCTTAATCCCGCAAGGCCCCATCTGCAAACTGCACCGTGACGGTGCTGCCTACGGCAAGCTCAGTACCGGGGGCCTCCCCCTGGCTGCATGCCGTCACCCGGGGCACAATGTCCAGGCAGCCAATTGGCCGGATAAATAGCCCCAGCCGCCCTGCCGTATCGTTGGCCTGCTGCCGGTTCATCCCCCGAAAGTCCGGCACCTGCACCCGCTGCCGGGGTGTGGGCTGTCCCAGGTAGAGCAGCACCTCGCTGCCGGGAAGCAGCATCTGCCCCGCTGCCGGAAGCTGTCCTGTAACGGTGTCCTCCTGACCCAGGGTGGTGATGGTCACATGGCAATCCTTCAAAGCTGCCTTTGCCTCCTTTACCGTCTTCCCTGTCAAATCCACCAGAGGAAACGGCTCACCCTCCTGCTGCCGGGGTACGCCCAGGTAGGGAAGGATGTCCGCCAGAATGGCCCCCACTGTTGGGGCTGCCATAACGCCACCGGATATATAGATGCCGGTGGAGCGGGATGGGGTGTCCAGCGCTGCCAATACAATATACTCCGGATCCTCCATAGGCGCAATCCCAACAAATGAGACGATTTTATCCTGGACTCGCTGGCCATTTTCGTCGAAAACATCAATTTTCTCGCTGGTACCGGTTTTTCCGCCAACAGAAAAGCCGGCCACTGCCGCATTTTTTGCCGTCCCCTCCGTGACCACGGAGCGAATCAGCTCCCGCATGGTGGCGGAGGTCTCCGGGGAAATGGTGCTTCGAACCACCGTCGGCTCCTGCCGAAGCAGGGTCACGCCGTTGGCATCCACCACCTGGGACACCAGATAGGGCTCCATCAGGTTTCCGCCGTTTACCACCGAGGAAATGGCCCGCACCAGCTGCAGCGGTGTAATTTTGAAGGTCTGTCCAAAGGAGCCGGAGGTCAGGGAGGCCGTACCCCATTTGTCCGTATCGGTAATCAGCTTTTTGTCAAAGAAGACGCCCTTGCTCTCGCCGGACAGGTCGATGCCGGTTTTTTCCAGGATGCCAAAGCGGGTGATGTAGTCGTAAAACCGCTCACCCCCCAGCTTCAGGGCGATGTGAGCAAAGGCGATGTTGCAGGAATTTTGCAGTGCCTGGGGGGTCTTCTCCGCCCCATGACCGGCGGAGCGCCAGCAGTGCAGCAGCTGGGACCGGCCGGGAATCTGCTCTGCCCCCCGGCAATAAAAGGGGGTTTCCAGGGTAATGGCCCCGCAATCCAGGGCCGCCGCCATGGTCAGCACCTTAAAGGTGGAGCCAGGCTCATAGCCGTCGGACAGCACCCGGTTGCGCCACTGTTTCCAGCGGGCATCGGCCAGGGCCTTGGAATAGGTAGCCGCATCCGTCCCCTGGGCAAGCATCTGCTGCAAGCCTGCCAGAGTGCGATCATCGGCAATTTCCAGATAGTGATTGGGGTCGTAACTGCCCAGAGTGGCCATGGCAAGAATTTCTCCGGTTTTGCAATTCATTACCAAGCCGAAAGCACCATTTTGTACATCATAGCGGGCCACGGCAGCCGCCAGCTGTTTTTCCAGGATTTCCTGGACGGTGCTGTCCAGGGTCAGTATCACATCCGCCCCCTGCTTGGCAGCCTGAAAGCCCTCATAGGAAAAGGGAATGTCCATTTCGTTATTTCCCTTGGTGGTAATCACCCGCCCGGCAGAGCCTGACAGGTAGCGGTTGTAAGCGGCCTCCACCCCCTCGGTGCCGTCATTGGAGGCATTGGTAAAGCCCAGCACCTGAGCCGCCAGGGTTCCGTTGGGATACACCCGCACAGAGGTGGGCTCCAAATGGATACCGGAAAGCCGGTGCTCCCGGATATAGGTGCGAATCTGTGCCGCTTTTTCTTCTGAAATGTTGCTGCCCACCTGCTTGTACCGCTTTTTCAGGTCCTGAGCCTGGGCCTCAATCCACGGGGCATCCTTGTCCAGCACCTGGGCCAGGAATTCTGCCACAGCCGGAATCTCCGCCCGAGACTGCTTCAGCTCATGGGGGTTCAGGTAGACATTCTCCCGATTCTCTGAGACGGCCAAGACATTCAGATTGCAATCATAAATGGTTCCTCGTCCGGCGGTAACGGCGGTGGAGCGGGTCTGATTCCGCAGCGCCAAATCGGAATACATCCCATAGTCCCTTACCATCAGGGTATACAATCTGCCAAACACAGGAAGGAAGGCCGCCACCCCCAGGAAGGCCGCCGCAAGCATCACCCGCCGGTGCTGTCCGCTGTCCATTCGAAGACGTCCGAATTTTGCTTCCTTCCCCATGGCCCACCGTTCCCTCCGAATAAGTCAGGAATGGGCAGCAAGGGAATCCCTCGCCGCCCATTGCAGCTGCTATTCTATTTTATGAGACGGCCTCGGGTTTATTCCAGGGGGCAATGACGTAGTCCTCTGAATCCGAGAACAGCCAGGAGAGGAACCACTTAAAGTCATCCCAGGCGGTTCTTTCCTTGGGGTGCTGAGGTACGGAGAGGAAGACGGTGAAGCCGTCCACCTGGCTGCTGTCCACCATGCCCATTTTATCCGCCTGGGTACGAACTTCCTCTGCGTCGTAGCCGGTGTGGTATGTATGGGCCAGCAGGGCGTTTTCCCGCCGCAGCTCCGACAGCTGCTCCTTCATCCGGTCATATTCCGTCCGGGTGGCACGCAAATCCAGCGCCCCCACAACCAGCAGGCACAGCATCACCACCGCTGCCACCACGCCGCACAGGGCCACAGGGTCGATGTATATTTTCTGGATGCCCTCGGTGAGGCTCCGGTGGTGTTTCTTCTTAGCGGGGCTCTTGGGGGGCTGCTTCGGTGCGGCGCTGGGTGCCTCGCTGCCGAACACATAGAATCGGCTCACATATTGGATTTCCGTTTTCTGTCCCATGGCTCTTCATCCTTCACAGCTTTTCGCAAATTCGCAGTTTGGCGCTTCTGGCTCTGGGGTTAGATTCCAGCTCTTCCTCCCCGGAGACGATGGGCTTACGGGTGACAATCTTCACCTTGGGCTTCTTACCGCAGACGCAAACCGGGAAATTGGGGGGGCAGGTACAGCCCTTGGCTGCCGCCGCCATAGCATTCTTCACAATCCGATCCTCCAGAGAATGGAAGGTGATAACCGCCAGCCGCCCGCCGGGGTTCAGGCAGGGGATGGCCCCCTCCATCACCTGGGAGACGGCCCCCAGCTCATCATTCACCGCAATGCGGATGGCCTGGAAGCTCCGCTTGGCCGGATGCTGCTTCTCCCGCAGGGCCGCCGGGGGCATGGCGGAACGAATCACGTCCACCAGCTCCAGGGTGGTCTCGATAGGTCTTTGCTCCCGCCGCTTGCAGATGGCGGAGGCAATCTGAGGGGCATAGCGCTCCTCGCCGTAGTCATATAAAATCCGTTTTAATTCCTCGTAGGGCCAGGTGTTCACCACCGTGGCGGCATTCAGGGAATCGGTGTGGTCCATACGCATATCCAGGGGGGCATCTGCCATATAGGAGAAGCCCCGGCTTCCATCGTCCAGTTGGGGGGAGGATACCCCCAAATCCAGCAGGATACCATCCACCCCGGCAATGCCCAGATCACGCAAAACAGAGGGAATCTGGCAAAAATTCGAGTGCACCAGGGTCACCCGGTCTTTGTATGGCTCTAAGCGGCGGGATGCTGCGCTGAGGGCCACCTCGTCCCGGTCAATGCCAATCAGCCTGCCAGTGGTGAGCTGAGCCGCAATCCGGCTGGAATGGCCTGCACCGCCCAGGGTGCCGTCCACATAGATGCCATCAGGCTTGATAGCAAGGCCCTGAATGCACTCCTCTAACAGGACAGAAACATGGTGGAACTCACTCATAGTCCAATCGCCTCCAGGGATGCCAGCAGCTTTTCGGGGGTGAGATTCTCCTGCTCAAAGCGGTGGAATTCCTCTGCATCCCAGATTTCCGCCTGGCCGGAACGGCCAACCATCATAATCTCCCGGCTGATTCCGGCATATTCCATTAAAAAGGTGGTAAGGCTGAAACGGAACTGCTTATCCGGAGTGCATTCGGCGGCGTTCATAAAAATCAAACTGGCAGCACCTGCCCGTTGAGACAGGCTCAAAGCGTTAAAGTTGTCGCTGAGCTTTTTCCATTCCTCCGCTGTGTAAACCGTGAGGCACCGATGGCCGCAGTTGACGCCCAAGGTCACATAAAATGCATCGCCCAGCTCCTGACGCAGCTTCGCCGGAACAATCAGCCGGTTCTTCTCGTCTAGCTTGGCGCCGTACTTGCCAATCATGTGCCTCCTCCTTCCCTTTTACTCCACTTTTCATCCCTTTTACTCCACTTGCGCTATTATAACCTCCCTATCCCAAAAAATCAATCTTTTTTGATGGAATTTTCATATTTTGGCTATTTTACCCCGAATTTTCAAATAATTCGAATGTTTGTTCTATAAAATTATGTCTGAAAAGACAGTTTCCCCTGCTCCAGGCAGCCCCGGATTCGGCTGGGGCGGCGGCTGCAAGACAGCAAAAACGCCGACAAGCCTCCCTCCACCTCGGTTTGCACCATCCGGCGAAGCTGGCGGGCACCGTCCTGCCCGCAGCAGCGAAGGCTGAGGGCGGCGGCCAATTCCGGAGGCAGATGCAGCTGGATACCCACAGCGCAGGCCCGCTCCTGGAGCTGCCGGAGATATTTTCCGGCAATAGCCTCCATGGTTCCCCGATCCAGGGGATGGAAGCGGACGGTGGCATCCAGCCGCCCCAGAAATTCCGGGGTAAAGGCCCGGCGCACTGCCTCCTCCACCTGGCTGCCCTGACCGGCGGCGCAGAAGCCCAGGCCCTCTCCCCGCACCTCGCTGCCCACATTGGAGGTCATCACCACGATGGTATTGCGAAAGCTCACCTGTCTGCCGGTGGAGTCGGTGAGCACCCCCTCCTCCATAATTTGCAGGAGGATACCCAGCACCTCCGGGTGGGCCTTTTCCACCTCGTCCAGCAGCACCAGGGAATAGGGACGGCGGCGCACCGCCTCCGTCAGCTTGCCCCCCTCCTCGTAGCCCACATAGCCCGGAGGGGCACCAATCAGCCGGGAGACGGAGTGCCGCTCCATATATTCCGTCATATCCAGCCGGAGCATAGCACTGCGGCTGCCGTAAACCTCCTCGACCAACGCTCTGCAAAGCTCTGTCTTACCCACGCCGGTGGGGCCAGTAAAAAGCATACTGGCAATGGGACGCTCTTCGTCCCGCAGTCCCGCAAAGCCCCGGCGCACCGCCTCTGCCGCCGTTTGCACCGCCTCCTGCTGGCCGATGACATGGGTTTGCAGCAGCTTCTCCAGATGCAGCAGCCGCTCCCGCTCCGTGGCGGTCAGCCGCCCCACCGGGATGCCGGTGCGGGCGGAAACCACCCAGGCAATGTCCGCCGCCGTCACCGTCCGGCTGCGGCGGTTGTCCCCGGGCCTAGCCATCATGGTCTGCATTTTGTCCCGCAGCTCCGCTGCCTTTTCGAACCGGCGCTCCCGAACCGCCTCGTGGAGCTCCTCCTCCAGCTCCCTGCGGGCCGCCCCGCCCCGGGTCATATGCAGCTCCTCCATCCGGGCCCGGGAGGCACCCTCGTCCAGCAAATCGATGGCCTTATCCGGCAAAAACAAGTCCGGCAGATACCGGACGGACAGGCGCACAGCCTCTTTCAGGGCTTCCTCGGAAATCCGAAGCCGGTGGTGCCGCTCCAGGCCGGGCTTCAATGCACGCAAAATGGAAAGCGTGGTCTCGCCGCTGGGCTCCTCCACCGCCACCGGGCGAAAGCGGCGCTCCAGGGCAGCATCTTTCTCGATATATTTCCGGTATTCCTCCCGGGTTGTGGCTCCCAGCATTTGCAGCTCTCCCCTGCCCAGAGCGGGCTTGAGGATATTGGCAGCGTCAATGGCCCCCTCGGCAGCCCCCGCCCCGATGATGGTGTGCATTTCATCCACAAAGAGAATCACATCTCCGCTGCGGTGAATCTCCGCCAGCACATCTCGCAGACGTTCCTCGAACTCCCCCCGGTATTTGGTGCCCGCCACCAGGCTTGCCATATTCAGGCTGACCAGCCGCTTGTCTTTCAGCTGGGGCGGCACATTTCCCACCGCCATGCGCTGGGCCAGGCCCTCGGCGATGGCCGTCTTCCCCACCCCGGGCTCCCCCACCAGGGCCGGATTGTTCTTGTTCTTCCGGCACAGAATCCCGATTACCGTGTCGATTTCCCGGTCCCGGCCAATTACCGGCTCCATGGCTGAGGCCTTGGTAATCAGGTCCTCGCTGAACTGCTCCAACAATTTCGTTGTGACCGCCTCCTTTTTTCCCCTGGCAGGGGTGTTTTCCCCCCACCGCAACCCTTCCAGCGTATGGGTAAACAGCCCATCCCGGCTGATTCCAAAGATTTCCAGGAGCCGCAGAGCCTCCGTCCCCTCCGTCCTGGCCAGAGCAAACAGAAGGTGGACCGGCAAAATCTCCCGGGTGCCCCGGCTGCGGGCCTCCTGGGCAGCGCAGTGCAGCAGCTCCCGCGCCTTTGGGGTAAAGCCCTGGGGCAGGGGCAAATCGGGGGTACCCGCACCGCACAGAAGCTGTGCCAGCACCTGGGCCAATTCCGGCTCCATTCCCAGCCCCCGCAGCAGCAGCTGCGTCTGCCCCGGCTGCTCCAGCAGCGCCAGGAGAAGGTGCACCGTGCCCACATAGCTGTGACCCAAAAGCCGGGCCTTTTCCCCGGAGGCACGAATCAAATCCCCGGTCAATGTATGATAGCGCATGGAGATGCCCTCCTTTTCCAAAAAATTCTTGCCAGAGGACATTGGAAATATACGATTTTTTTGAAAAAGGAATTGCTTTTTTCAAAATCCATGCTAGAATGAATGTGCGTCCTCCTTTGGACGCGAAAAAATCCACAAGGAGGTTACATATATGGCTTTTCAGATTACCGATTCCTGCGTAAAGTGCGGCGCCTGCGCCGAGCAGTGCCCTGTTGAGGCTATCTCCGAGGGCGAAGACAAGTACGTCATCGATCCCGATGTCTGCGTCAGCTGTGGCTCCTGCGCCGATCAGTGCCCCGCCGAAGCTATCGAGGAAGCCTAACTCTTCCGAATTTAGGTCGGTCTGCTCTGCCATAGAATGCAGGGCAGACCGGCTTTTTTCAATGCCGCCGGAGTCCCCCTTTACCCGGCAGGCGTTGACCAATAGATCAAACTTTTACGGAGGAGCTATGGAATATCTGCCCGGCGGAATTCAAATGGAGGTTCCAAGCGGCTGCTTTCCCCTGACCACGGACTCCATGCTGCTGGCCCACTTTGCCGGCAGTCTGGGAAGCAAACGGATTCTGGATCTGGGCTCCGGCTGCGGAACTCTGGGGCTGCTGCTCTGCGCCCGGAATCCGGGGTGCAGCGTCACCGGAATTGAGCTGGATGCGGCGGCCCATACCGCCGCCCTGCAAAACATCCGCCGCAACGGTTTGCAGACCCGCTTGGAAAGTATATGCACAGACCTGCGGCGAGTTCCCGGGCTTTTTGCCCCGGGGCAGTTTGCGTGCTGCATCTCCAATCCTCCTTATTTTATTGGCGGCCCCGCCGCAAAGCTCACCGCCGCCCGGCGGGAGGACTGCTGCTCCCTGGCAGAGCTGATACAGGCCGCCGGGTGGGCGACAAAATACGGCGGCGACTTTCTTCTGGTGCACCGGCCGGAGCGGCTGGCAGAGGCCATTGCCCTGGCAGCCCCCCAGCGCCTGGAGGCGAAGCGCCTCTGCCTGGTACGCCACCGGGAGGGTGGCCCTGTGAGCCTGGTGCTGCTGCAATTCCGCAAGGGCGGAAAGCCCGGGCTGCGAACGGAAGAATTGACCCTATATCACCGGGACGGCAGCCAGACGGCAGCCTTCCGGGAAGTTTACAATATATCTGCGGAGGACTGATCATGGCCGGAACACTTTGTCTGGTTCCCACCCCCATTGGCAACCTGGGGGACATCTCCCTGCGGGCCAAGCAAGCCTTGGAGGCAGCGGACTTCATTGCAGCAGAGGACACCCGGGTGTCCCTGAAGCTGCTGAACCATCTGGAAATTAAAAAGCCCCTGGTCAGCTACTATGAGCACAACAAGAGCTTCAAGGGCAGCCAGATTGTAGAGCGGATTTTAGCCGGGGAAAACTGCGCCCTGGTTTCCGATGCGGGCAGCCCGGCCATTTCAGACCCGGGAGAGGATTTGGTAAAGGAGTGCGCCCAGGCAGGCATCACCGTGTATGCTATCCCCGGCCCCTGCGCCGCCATTACGGCGCTGAGCATCTCCGGCCAGGCCACCGGGCGATTCTGCTTCGAGGGCTTTCTGTCCATGAGTAAAAAAAGCCGCCGGGAACATCTGGATTCCCTGCGGAGTGAAAAACGCACCATGATTTTTTACGAGGCCCCCCACAAGCTGATGAACACCCTGGAGGATATGGCGGAGGTCTTCGGCCCGGAGCGGCCCATCAGCTTCTGCCGGGAGCTGACCAAGCTCCACGAAGAGGTCATCCGCACCACCATCGGGCAATCCATCGACCATTTCACCGAAAATCCCCCCAAGGGGGAATTTGTCCTGGTGGTGGCCGGGGCCCCGGAGGAAGAGAAGGCGCTCCCCACCGCCGTGGATGCGGCAGCCAGAGTAAGCCAGCTGATGGCCCAGGGCCTTAGCCGGAAGGATGCCATCCGCCAAACTGCCACTGAGCTGGCGCTGCCCAAAAACGCCGTATACGCCGCCGCTCTGGGAGACGAATAGGCCCATCGCATAATCCAAAATCCCTCCGCATAGCTTCTTGCGGAGGGATTTTTATATGGTGATGAGCTGGGTTTGGGCGGCGCTGGTGGGTATTTCCGTAATTTGCGCCGCTGTCACAGGAAATATCCGGGGACTGTCCGGGGCGGTGATGCAGGGAGCCCAGAGGGGGGTAACCCTGTCCATTTCCTTAGCAGGCTCCCTGTGCCTATGGGCAGGAATTGGGAAGGTAATGGAAAGGCTGGGGCTCACCGCCGGGCTGGCAAGGCTTCTGCGCCCCGGCATGGTGCGGCTGTTCCCCGCCGCCGCAGAGGACAGCTCCCTGGCCGCCGCCCTCAGCGCCAATATCTGTGCAAATTTTCTCGGTCTGGGCAACGCCGCCACGCCACCGGGGATGGAAGCTGCCCGGCGTTTGGCTGCCCGCAGTCCCCAAATTGCCTCGGACGAGCTGTGCCGCCTGGTGGTGCTGAACACCGCCTCCATCCAGTTGATTCCGGCCAATGTGGCGGCACTACGTAGCAGCCTGGGGTGCAGCACCCCATTTGACATTCTTCCCGCTGTCTGGATTACCAGCCTATCCTCGGCGGGGCTGGGGCTGGCAGCGGCCTGGTGGCTGGGGAGAATGGGAAGATGACGGACTATCTG
>UROL01000037.1 GCA_900549495.1 uncultured Eubacteriales bacterium
TATGCAAGCGAGCAACCGCCGTAGGCGGCTCTTAGCGAGTCGCAGAGGGAGTGTAGTACGATGAACGTAGGGGGTCAAAAGTTTCAGAGTTTTATATGAACTTGTGAGTAAACCGTTAGCCCGGTGGAACCATCGTAGTACACTCCCTCAGTCTCGCTATCGCTCGCCAGCTCCCTCAGAGAGGGAGCCGGGAGGGTGCGTACCATTCATCGTACCACCCAAAAGCCGCAACGCTGCGGGCGATTTTCATCGCCCCTACGAAATTTTTCATTTTACCGCTTGTCCCTGGGGGAAAGCCGCCAATCAGGCGGAGATTCTATCCGAGTGGAGGAAATCCAATGGAACTGACCGAACTAACCCTGGGTCTGTATCAGACCAACTGCTACATTGTCCATGCCCCTGGCAGCAAGACCTGCTGCATCATCGACCCCGGCTATGAGGCGGCCACCATTCTTCACAAGGTGGAGGCCCTGGGCCTGGAGGTGGAGGCTATTTTGCTGACCCATGGGCATTTTGACCATGTGGGTGCCGTGGCAGAGATTGCAGCGGAGACGGACTGCCATGTGTATCTCAGCGCCGCCGAGCTGAGCCTGCCCCCCATGATTACCGGCGGGAAGCTGTACTACACCCACACCTACCCCGCCGAAGGCTCCGTTGCCGCCGCCGGGCTGACCTTCCGGGTGATTCCCACCCCGGGGCACACCCCAGGCTCGGTATGCCTTACGTGTGGGGACGTCATGTTCTCCGGGGACACCCTGTTCTGCGGCAGCTGCGGCAGAACGGATTTGCCCGGGGGCAACCACCGGCAGATTCTGAGCTCCCTGGCCACTCTGGCCGCCCTGCCCGGCAATTACCGGGTCTACCCCGGCCATGGCAGCTCCACGGAGCTTGCCTGGGAGCGGGAAACCAATCCATATATGAGGAACACACAATGACCCTGACGCTGATCGGTCACGACGACCGCTATGCCGTGGAGCAGCTGCTGCTGGCTCTGTTCCCGGAAAACGCCCCGGTGGAGGCAAAATCCACCCTCTTCCGGGGGCAGACCTACCTGACCATTCGGGCGGAAATCACCCTGGATGGAAAAACCGCCTCCGCCACCCGGCGCTTGCAGGCCAAGGAGGAGACTGTGCGGCTGCGGCGGCGGGCCCTACAGCAGAGCATCTATCTGGCCGCCATTTCGCTGCTGCCTCAGGAGCCTGCCTGGGGCGCTTTGGCTGGGGTTCGCCCCACCAAGCTGACCACCAGGCACCTGCTGGAGGGAGGCACCCCGAAATCCGCCGACAAGCTGCTGCGGGATGTATATTTCGTCACCCCGGAGCGGCGGCAGCTGGCTGTGGAATGCTCCCAAGCCACCGTCCGGGCCATGGAGGTACTGGCCCCGGGGGATTTGTCCGTGTATGTGGGCATCCCCTTCTGCCCCACCCGGTGCACCTATTGCAGCTTTGTCAGCCGCACCGTAGGGAAGAAAACCGAGCTTTTGGAGCCGTATCTGGAAGCCCTTCTGAAGGAAATTGAGGTCACCGGCCAATTGCTTCGCAATTCCGGTCACAGGCTGCGTACCCTGTATATCGGGGGCGGCACCCCCACCACCCTGACAGATGCCCAGCTGGCCCGGCTGATGGATGCCATTGCCGCCGCCTTCGACCTGTCCCAATGCCTGGAATACACCGTGGAGGGAGGGCGGCCAGACACCCTGGATGCCCGGAAGCTCCAAACCATCCGGGCCCACGGAGCCAACCGGATGAGCATCAACCCCCAGACCATGGAGGATGCCGTGCTCCGGGCCTGCGGGCGGCCCCACCAGGCAGCAGACGTGGAGCGGGCCTACCGCCAGGCAGAGGCAGCGGGCTTTGAGGCCATCAATATGGACCTTATCGCCGGACTGCCGGAGGACACGGTGGCGGGCTTCTGCCGCAGTCTGGATAGGGTTGCCCAGCTGCGCCCCTCCAATATCACCGTCCACACCCTGGCCCTGAAAAAGGGGGCCGACCTCTTTGAAAAGCGGGAGCGGCTCCCCAGCCCCCAGGAGGTCACGGAAATGGTGGCCTATGCCTCCCAGGTGCTCTCCCGCCTGGGCTACCGGCCCTACTACCTGTACCGGCAGAAATATATGTCCGGCTCCTTTGAAAACGTGGGCTGGAGCCGGGATGGCATGGACTGCCTGTACAATATCTACATGATGGAGGAGGTACACACCATCCTCTCCCTGGGCGGCGGGGGCATGAACAAGGTCAACCTGCCCGGCGGCGCATTGCAGCGCTTCCACAACCCCAAATTCCCGGAGCAGTACATTGAACTGCTGCCCAAGGTGTTGGAGCAGAAGAAGGAGCTGTTTGCGTTATTATAGAAACCGTTGGAGCGGCTACGGTGAATGGCACAAGGTAAATCCCCCGCATTTCGTAGGGGCGATGAAAATCGCCCGAAACCTCACGGTTTAGCGAGTACCCGGTTGAATGGTGGCGTTCCCGGCTCCCTCTCTGAGGGAGCTGGCAGCCCGCAAGGGCTGACTGAGGGAGTGTACTACGATGCTCGTAACAAGTCAAAAATTTCAGAGTTTATATGCGCTGCGTGTAAACCGTTGCCATGGAGCGACCATCGGACGACACTCCCTCAGCTTCGCTGCGCTCAGCAGCTCCCTCAGAGAGGGAGCCGGGATTGGCTGTGCCATTCATCAAAGTACTCGCTAAAATCCAGGATTGCGGGCGATTTTCATCGCCCCTACGGGAACTCAGAGGATTTAAGATTTACCATGTAATCAACGCAAAAATACGCTTAAAAATTTGCAGATACATGAAAGGAGCTTCCTTTGGATACACTGATTGCAAATGTCACTGCGGTGACCATGAACACCAAAATGGAGGTTATCTTCGGCGCTTACATCGGCATTGAGGGCGGGAAAATCGTCTCCGTCTCCCGCACGGCCCCCAAGGAGCCGCCGAAAACCGTGATTGACGGCACCGGCATGGTGGCCATGCCCGGCCTTATCAACTGCCACACCCATCTGGCCTCCTCGGTGCTGCGAAGCTACACCGACGACCTGAGCAATGCCCAGGCTCTGGAGGAGCTGCTGAAAAAGGAGGCAAAGATGGACTCCCGCTGCGCCAAAGCGGCGGCCCTGCTGTCCATTGCGGAGTGCCTGCGCTTTGGCGTGACCTCCGTCTCCGACCTGTACTATTACCCCGACGCCACCGCCAAGGCCGTGGCGGAGTCCGGCATCAAGGCCAATCTGGCCCTGTCCAGCTACCGCTTCATCGACCAGAACGAGGAATTCGACTTCGACACCGACGAGCAGTGCCGGGAGCTGGTGCGGGTGACAGAAAAATGGAACGGCTTTGACAATGGCCGCATCAAAATTGACGCCGGTATCTACGCCGAGTACACCAGCAACTACAGGCTGTGGGAAGGCCTAGTAGGCTACGCCAGCGAGCAGAATCTGGGCATCCAGCTCCATCTGGCCCAAACCCCCGGCGAGGTGGAGGGCTGCCTGGAGCGCACCGGCATGAACCCCGGGGAGCTGCTGAACTGCCATGGGCTGTTCAATGTCCCTGTCACTGCCGCAGGATGCGGCTATTTAGATCCCATGGAGCGGAAAATTCTGGGCAGGAGGAAGGTTACCGCCGTGGCCCTGCCCCTAGCCGCCGCCAAAAGCGGCATGGGCTGCACCGAAATCACGGAATGCGTCCAGGCCGGAATGAATGTGGCCCTGGGCACCGACGGCGCGGTAGAGGCCGGAAACCTGGATATGTTCGAGGTAATGCGGGGGGCTTCCATGGCGGTACGCAGCAGGAAGCAGGATGCCTCTGCCCTGCCCAGCTCTGCCGCACTGATGATGGCCACGGTTTGCGGGGCCCGGGCCCAGGGCAGAAGCCAGGAATGCGGTATGCTCCAGGTGGGCATGGATGCCGACCTGATTCTGGTGGACTTCACCGCCCCCCACCTGATGCCCTGCCACAATGTGATGAACGGCCTGGTCTTCTCCGCCAAGGGCGGGGACGTGGCCATGACCATGGTTCGGGGCAAAATTCTGTATCAGAACGGTAAATTCCCCACCATCGACCTTTCCGCCGTGGTGGAGGAGCTGGTAGGCGAAGCCATTCCGAAGCTCTTCCGGAAGGATACGCCTGTGGTGGAGGAAACGTAATGTCGGAGCAAAAGAAGCAAAATTTCCTACAGGGCACTGCCCTGCTGGCCATGGCCACGGTAATTGTGAAGCTGGTGGGAGCGCTGTACAAGGTTCCCCTAAACGCCATCATCGGCGAAAAGGGCTTCGGCTATTTCAGCACTGCCTATGAAATTTACAACATTCTTCTGATGATTTCCACCGCCGGACTGCCGGTGGCCATGAGCCGGATGATCAGCGAGGCCAGCAGCCTGGAGCACTACGCTCAGGTGCGGCAGGTATATGCCACCGCCAAGCGGATTTTCCTGCTGCTGGGCATTGTGGGAAGCGTGCTGATGACGGCCTTCTGCCGTCCTCTGGCCCGGTTCTGGAACCAGCCGGATGCCTGGGCGGCCATCGGCTGCCTGGGGCCCTGTGTGCTGCTGATTTGCATCATGAGCGCCTTCCGGGGATATTTCCAGGGCCAGAGCAATATGATTCCCACTGCCGTCTCCCAGGTGCTGGAGGTGGTGACCAAACTGATTGTGGGCATGGCCGCTGCCCTAGCCTTCCTAAAGGCCACGGCGGATATTTCCCTGGCTGCCGGTGGTGCCATTCTGGGCGTCACCGCCAGCTGCCTGGTATCGGCGGTGTATCTCTACCGCTGCTTCCGCAGGAGCTACGCCCAGCTGCCGGACACCGGCGACACCCCCAAGAGCTTCTCCCGCACCGCCCGGGAGCTGCTGAAAATTGCGGTGCCCATCACCGTCAGCTCCACTATTTTGTCCATTATCACCTCCCTGTCCAGCAAGATTTATATGGGCAGACTTTTAAGCTCCGGCATCACCCAGGATGCGGCGGACACCATGCGGGGCGTGCATGTAATGACCCAGACCATCTATAATATGCCCTGCGCCTTCATCACCCCCATCACCGTCAGCATCATCCCCGCCATCACCGCCCAGATTACCCTGAAAAAATTCCGGGAGACCCGGCTCACCGAGGAATCCGCCATTCGGGTCACCGGCATCTTCGCCATGCCCTGCGCCGTGGGGCTGATTTGCCTGGCCAGGCCCATCACCGCCCTGCTGGGGGGCTACAGCGGAGACCGGCTGGTTCTGGCGGGGCAGATGATGACCGTGCTGGGCATCTCCGTGGTGTTCAACGCCCTGGTGCTGGTGACCACCGCCATTATGCAGGCCCACGGCAACGTAAACCGGCCAGTGGTGAATATGCTCATCGGCGGCGTTATCAAGCTCATCATCGTGTACGTCCTCACCGGCAACCGGGCCATTGGCATTGTGGGCACCCCTATTGGCACCCTGACCAGCTATGTGGTAATCTGCATTCTCAATGTATTTTCCATCCGCTCCCTGGTGGCCGACCCACCCCGGATTCTCAGGAATCTCATCCGTCCCCTTCTGGCATCCTGCATCATGGGCGTGGCCGTGTGGCTGAGCTGGTGGTGCCTGAGCGCAGCGGGGATTGGCAGCCGGGTGCTGCTGGCGGGACTGCCGGTGGCCGTGGGTATGGTGGCCTATGTGCTGGCGGCCATTGCCCTGAAGGTCATCACCAAAGAGGACTGTATGTTGCTGCCCAAGGGCGAAAAAATTGCGAAAATTCTGAAACTGTGAGTTTTTTACCAGAAAACTCTTGCATTTTGCCTTTGGTTATGTTAATCTAAGAAAGCTCAAAATTCCCTGCGAAAAGTCGGAGGAAATCCGAATCTTTCCTTGGAAAATGTCCGGGAATCGGGGCAAAGCTCCCCGCCCGCAAAAATTATTGAAAAGAGGTTTTTTTCATGAATAAGACTGAACTGATTGCTGCCGCTGCCGAGCAGGCCGGCCTGACCAAGAAGGACACCGAGAAGGTAATCAACGCCACCCTGGATGCCATCACCGCCGCCCTGGTAAAGGGCGACAAGGTGCAGGTCAGCGGCTTCGGCATCTTCGAGGTGAAGGAGCGGGAGGCCCGCACCGGCCGCAACCCCCGCACCGGCGAGCCCATGGAGATTGCCGCCTCCAAGAATCCTGCCTTCAAGGCCAGCAAGACCCTGAAGGACGCCATCGACAAGTAAGATGCGCCTGGACAAATACCTGAAGGTCTCCCGGCTGATTAAGCGGCGTACCGTGGCCAACGAGGCCTGCGACAACGCCCGCATCAGCGTCAACGGCAAACCGGCCAAGGCCAGCTACGACGTAAAGGTGGGGGACAAAATTGAAATTTCCATGGGTGCCCGCACGGTGGCCGTGGAGGTTTTGCAGGTGGCCGAAACCGTCCGCAAGGACGATGCCGCCGCCATGTACAAGGAAATCTGAATTCGTTCATCAAAAAAGCTGCCAGCACCGGCAGCTTTTTTGATACCCCAACAGAAGGAGCAAGCCCAAATGGTAAAGGAAATCTGTAAGGACACCTGCTTTCTCTCCCAGCCCAGCCAGGAAGCCGGGCCGGAGGATTTAGAAACCGCCCAGGACCTGTTGGACACCCTGGCTGCCCACCGGGAGGGCTGCGTGGGCATGGCCGCCAACATGATTGGCGTAGGCAAGCGAATCATCGCCTTTGACCGGGAGGGAGAATATATGGTGATGTTCAACCCGGTGATTCTGAAAAAGAAGGATGCATACCAGGCGGAGGAGGGCTGCCTGTCCCTTCCCGGCACCCGAACCGTCTGCCGGTGGCAGCACATCAAGGTGCAGTGGCAGAACCAGCAGTTCCAGACCCGCATCCAAACCTTCACCGGCTGGACGGCGGAAATCATCCAGCACGAAATTGACCACTGCCAGGGCATTTTGATTTAATCAGAGCTTCCTTAGGATACTCTTTCCTCCCGGACATAGCAATGGAGGACATCAAAAATGAGGTCAATATCTGTTTATAGCAATACCCCCAATACCGGATGCCCAGAAAGCTGGGTACATACCGGTATTGGGGGCACTTATGATTCAGAGGGGCACTTTACGGCTCTTTGATTTGATTGTTCAGCAGACTGTAGTGGATTACGTCCTCCCAGTTTCGGCGCAGAACAATGTCTGCGGTGCAGTCGGTATTGTTGAAGTCGATGGACCACTGGGTGTTGCTGGTAACTTCCTCCGGGTTCGGGTCCTGGGAGGCGGCACGGAGGGCAGACCAGACCGTGGAGACCGTGTACGTCTCATTCTGAGCCAGCACATCCATCACAGCGTCGTAGCGCTCCCGGCCATGACCGTAGATGCCGTTGCGCTGGTTGGGCTCCACCTTGTCACGGTACAGAATGAAGAAATTGGTCACAGCCTCGCTCTTGGTGTCCACCAGCTCCCGGGCGCTGCTCTCGCAATCGTATTCCACCACCCGGCCATCGCCGGAAGCATCGGTGATGTAAAAATGATAGTCCCGGCCGGAGGAGGCAAACATATCATAGCCCCGGAGCAGATCCACCGCCTCCTGGGTGGTGGCAGCCCGGTCCAGCACCAGGCGGATGGCCAGTGTGGTGGCGATGGTGGGCTTGCCGGTGTCCTGATGGACCGGCTCGCTGTCCAGAGTCAGCACGGCAATGGACACGCCCTTTTCGTTCATGCCGTCCAGGCAGATAAAGGGAGCCGTCAGGGTTGCCAGCCTCTTCTTGAGGTTGGCCTCCGGCTGGTTGGCGGACACATTGTCCAATGCGGCAAAGGCCACAGAGCTGTAGCCGTCCTTGGGGGTGCAGTGCACCAGCATGGCGGAGGTGTCGTTCTTGAAGTCATAATTCCGGCCCATGTGTACATCGTCTCCGGCATCCGTCAGAGTGAAGGCCGTACAGCCGAACTTGGGTGCCTTGATACGCACCGGCAGCAGGGGCAGCGACTCGGCAAGAATGGCGTCAATCATGCTCTGATCGTCGGTAATGCCCCGGTTGATCAGCCGGTCCAGGTTATAATCATAGCGGATATCCATGCTGTAGAGGTTATAGCCGTCGCCGTAATCCGTCAGCTTATGAATGGATGAGACACTCTTCACCCGTCCGCCGTACAGCCAGCAAAACGCCGCCAAAACGCAGAGAATTGCCAGCAGCAAAAGCAAGAGAACATATTTCAGTGCCTTTTTCATTTGATATACTTCCTCCTCTTTACATCTTTTTGTTGCCATTATATTGGACGCAGCAAAAAAATGCAAGCCGTTTTTTGAATTATTGTCCGTCAAAGCAGCGGGGTAATTTGCCTATCCTGAATTAGATTCCGCATTGATAAAAAATACCCGTGGCTTGCGCCACGGGTATGGGGGCTTATTTTGCGAATTCCACAGCCTTGGTTTCCCGAATCACATTGACCTTAATCTGACCGGGGTATTCCAGCTCGGATTCAATCTTCTTGGCCACATCCCGAGCCAGGAGAATCATGTTGTCCTCGCTGACCTCCTCGGGCTTGACCATGATGCGAACCTCACGGCCCGCCTGGATGGCGTAGGCCTTCTCTACGCCGGGATAGGAGCCGGTGAGCTCCTCCAGCTTCTGCAAGCGGCGGATATAGTTCTCCACGTTCTCACGGCGAGCGCCGGGACGGGCGGCGGAGATGGCATCGGCGGCCTGCACCAGCACGGCAATCACGGTCTTGGGCTCCACGTCGCCGTGGTGTGCCTCAATGGCGTTGACAATCACCGGGTTTTCCTTGAACTTCCGGGCCAGATCGGCGCCCAGCTGCACGTGGCTGCCCTCTACCTCGTGGTCGATGGACTTGCCCAGGTCATGCAGCAGGCCTGCCCGCTTTGCCATTGCCACGTCCACGCCCAGCTCTGCGGCCATCAGGCCGGCAATGTGGGCCACTTCCACGGAATGGTTCAGCACGTTCTGGCCATAGGAGGTACGGTACTTCTGGCGGCCCAGAATCTTGATAAGCTCCGGATTCAGGTTGTGCACGCCGGTTTCGTAGCAGGCACGCTCGCCCTCTTCCCGGATGGTGCGGTCCACCTCTTTGCGGGCCTTTTCCACCATATCCTCGATGCGGGTGGGATGGATACGGCCATCTACAATCAGCTTTTCCAGGGCCAGACGGGCAACCTCCCGGCGCACCGGGTCGAAGGAGCTGACGGTAATGGCCTCGGGGGTATCGTCGATGATAAGGTCCACACCGGTGATGGTTTCCAGGGTGCGGATATTGCGGCCTTCCCGGCCAATGATTCTGCCCTTCATCTCATCGTTGGGCAGGTTGACCACGGAGACGGTGGTCTCGGCGGCGTGGTCGGCGGCACAGCGCTGGATGGCAGTGGCGATGATTTCCCGGCCCTTTTCCTCGGCCTCGTCCTTGAGCTGCTGCTCAATTTCCTTAATCTTCTGGGCGGCCTCGTGGCGTACGTCCTGCTCGATGGAATCCAGCAGGAACTGCTTTGCCTGGTCCTGGGTCAGCCCGGAAATCTTTTCCAGAGCTTCCAGCTGCTGGTTGCGGATTTCCTCTGCCTGTGCCTGGGTCTGCTGGACGTTGGCCAGACGGCGGTTGAGCTCGTCTTCCTTCCGCTCGAAGGCTTCGGTCTTTTTGTCCAGGGTGGTTTCCTTCTGCTCCAGACGGCGCTCCTGCTTGGTCAGCTCCGCCCGGCGCTCTTTGACTTCCTTGTCGTGTTCTGCGCGAGATTTATGGATCTCATCCTTGGCTTCCAGCAGCATTTCCTTCTTCCGGTTTTCGCCGGTGCGGATGGCCTCGTTCACAAGCCGGGTTGCCTCTTCCTCGGCGGAGCCGATGGCACGCTCAGCAACTCTCTTGCGATACAGCACACCGCCGCCAAAGCCGGCGCCGATGCCCAGGATGGTAACAACGATGGTAATTACCCAAACCATAATTCTTGCAGCACACCTCCTTCCAAAAAATTGCGGCCAGGGGTGTGCGTTTGTCCCCATGTGAAATTGTCGAGAAAAATCGCCATAAAGGCGGAAAATCATAACAAAAACGCCACGCGGCGATAAACGCAAATCCCGGCCTGATGCCGGTTATCCAAATGAAACGCACCGCTGCGAAATTGGCTGTCCCACAGCAGGCGCGTACCATACCGTGTTTATTGTACTTGCATCCCGGCTTGATGTCAAGGTTTTTTTCATCACATTTGCCAAACCGTTCCGGTGGGAGTTGACAAAAATTTTTGAAAATGATAGAATGCTGGCGTGGATGTTGTCCATCTCATATTTTTATGCGGGCATGGTGGAATTGGTAGACTCGGTGGATTTAGGTTCCACTGCCAAAAGCGTGCAGGTTCGAGTCCTGTTGCCCGCACCAAACCAATATAATCCGAACCTAGTTTCCCTGTGGGAGATGGGTTCGGAGTATTTGTTTGCTTCATTAAATTTGAGAAAGCCCATTTCCGAAACGGTGTCATCAAACCACCAGAGCCAAAACCCAGAGGGCCAAGAAAAAGAAACAGAAAATGCAGGCGCTTGTCAAGCCGGTGGCTTGATGGGCGTCTGCATTTCTTCCATTCGTATTATATCACATTGGCAAAGCATGTCACTAGAAGGACGGCAGCGCAAACGTGACATTCAGAATTTACCCCTTATTCAGCTTGCACAGCCGGTTCCTTTCTTTCAGCAGATTATCCGCTTTCTTCACAAGCTGCAAAACGGCTCCGTTGTCCTCGTCCACAATGGCGGCCTGCAAATCATCTACGGCGGCAGACAGATCCCGCTCGATTGCTGCCAGGGGCTCACTGCTGACGGGGTCGCTGTTGCGGATGTTTTCACAGAACGCCTTGACCTCCGGGGAATCGCACTGGGCGGCGATTTGGTTGGTTTTGGATTGGAGGGAGCGCATAAAGGTCACGTCCTTTCTGAGCCGCTGATCCTGGGTGTGGATGGTCTCCACCACCGCATCGGCACTAATAAGACCAATAACCGCAGCCCCCAGCATGGCAGCATATACCAAAACCGCCAGCCATGCGGGAGTCCATTTACCGAGAGCCATAAATACCAGGCTGAGCGCCAGCTGCCCACCGCCGTAGATCACGCCGATCCGGGCAATGGGAAAACCGTAAAAGCGGCTTGTGGCATCCGGCTTTTTCAAAAATGCGGTGTAGAGCGCCCAGCCGGTTACAGCGAAAGCAACCAGGCTGAACACAAAGCTGGCCCAAAACACTGCCGTATGTACAAAGGGAATCAGAAATGCCACCAGAAGATAGAGAGTCAGCAGCACACCCAAGCAGATTGCGCCCCGTGTAAAATCCTTTTTCATGGCTTATTCTCCCTTCCTATGTCCACACTCCGGGCAGAATTTACTCTGAATATTCTGGGTTCCGCATTCCGGGCAAGTCCAGGCGGCAGGGATTTCCGGCTTCTTGCAGCCGCATTCCGGGCAGAACTTACTCTCAATGCCTTGCGTTCCGCAGTTGGGGCAATCCCAGCCCTGCTTGGGTTCCGGCTTCTTGCCGCCGCACTCCGGGCAGAACTTGCTCTGAATGTTCTTCGTGCCACACGCCGGGCAGTCCCAGCCGGAGGTTGCAGGGGCATCCGGGGAAGCAGGGGCGGGTTGGAAGGCATTCATCATGCTGCCAATCTGGGGCGCAACGGCACCGGCAGCAGCCATGCCGACCCCAAGGCCCAGCATATCCCCCAGAATGCTGCTTCCGCCGCCACCGGCAGAAATGGCAGGCCCCATGTTGCCGATGCCTTCGGCAAAGGCCTTCTGCACATCCGCCTGAAGGACATCCCGCTGGTTATAGCCCTTGAGCCGCATTTCCTCGGCTTCGATCTGCGCCAGCTGGGCTTTGCGTTCCATTTCCAGCTGCATACGCAGGCGTTCCGCACCCACATCGGCGGTGGCTTCTGCCAGCTTCCTTTGTCCGGCGTATTGGGCTTCCAGCACAGAGGATTCGCCCTTCTGGGCGATGACATTCCGATGGGCGATCTCCACCTGTGCAAGATTTTCCTGAATGCGGATATCCAGCTGCTTCTGCGCTTCCATCTCTGCCAGTTTCAGTTCCGTTTCCGTGGCAATGGCAGACTTGGTCAGATCCTTCTGCCGCATCTGGATCATGGTTTGCAGGGCATCGTAGCCCAGCTCGCCCTTTTGGGGGAGCATAATGCCCATGACCAAGAATTCGGTAATCACAATGCCATACTGGTCAAAATAGGGCTGCAAAACAGGCAGCAATGCCGCAGACAGCCGCAGCTTCTGCTGGTCGATTTGCAGCAGATCCAGCTTTTCGGCGGTGATGGCATTTGCCAGATGGGTGGAGATGGCCAGCTGGACAATGCTGCGGAAGTAGCTCTTGATATGTCCCTCGCCGTCCTCCATCAGCTCCTGCCGGGTCAGGCTGCCGGTGGTACCCACCAGCTTGAGCAGCAGCTTCCGGGAATCCGCCACCCGGAAGTTCAGCAAGCCTCTTGCGCCAATGCTAATGGGTGCGCCGGTTTGCGGCTCAATGAAGCTAACCTTCTCCGAAGTTCCCCACTTCACCGCCATCTGGTGGGTCAGGTTAAAGAAGTAGACCTCGCTGTGGAAGGTTCCCTCGGTATCTGTGGGCAGCTTGTAGAGCTTTTCCAGAATGGGCAGCTGCTGGGTTTCCAGGGTATACCGCCCCGGCCCAAACAGATCCAGTGCCTGGCCGTCCCGGAAGAAAACGGCCTCCTGGCTTTCGTGGACAATGAGCTGAGAACCCAGGTTGAAGTCCTCAATGGGATGCTTCCACACCAAGGTGTCGCTGTCGCCCTCATACTTGATGATGCTGGCCAGACCGTCCTTTCTGATCTCCTCAGCCTTGACCCGCTCTGCCACATCGTTCACATGGTCGCAAACCGGGCATATATAGGAGCTGGCTCCTTTGGCTGTCCGCAGCCGCACACCGCACTGGCCGCAGGAAAACTCCACCGTCTTGTCCCGCTCTGCCATGGTATTGATGGGCTCCCCGCAGACAGGGCACTTGGCATTCTCCCCCTTGCTCTGGTCAAAGACTACCTCGTTGCCGCAGTGGGGACACCGGCGGCTTGCCAGCTTGTCCGTGCGGACATCGATGGTGTAGCCGCAGGCGCAGTCAATCTTCTTGCGTGCAAAGAAGCCTGTTTTGGCCTCGGCGTAGCGCCCACAGTTGGGGCATTCAATTACAAATTTAGACATAAAATATCTCCTTCTCTTCTTGTAGGGAAGACTGGGCAGCCGCCCCTACGGCACACGCCCTGTAGGGGAGGCTATTAGCCTCCCGAAGTGTACGCGACTGAGCTGTTCGATGAATGGTGAAATGATGCAGTGGCTTCGCCGCTGGCGGCTAATTAGCCGCCCCACACGGTGTTTCAAAACCCTGGAATTTACTTCTCGAAAAAGCAATCTTCCTTCCATTTTTTGTGATTATACACAACATAATTCCATATTTTCAGATAATCCTGTTCGCCACGAATTACGTGGTCATGGTAGCTTTTCTGCCATATGCTTTTCCCTATTGTGCGGGAAACCGCCTGCTTCATTTGACCCACCACCTTTGACAATGTCGCCGTATTTCCTTCTGCTATTTGTAGGATGATATGTACATGGTTTGGCATGACATTGTACTGCAAAACCTGGACGCAGGGATAATGCAGTGGGATTTCCTGGATGCATCTTTCTACAATCATCCCAGCATCCGAAAGAGCCGGATGGCCATCCATTAGCTGCTCAGATTTCCAAAACAATTTTGTTTTCCCGGCAGTGCAGATGGTAACAAAATAATAGCCCGGACTTTTATAGTCATAACAGCGAAGTCGATTGGCCTTCCTTTTGGGTAATTCCATTCCTATTCTATTCTTCCTCCCGTAGGGGCGGCTATCAGCCGCCC
>UROL01000038.1 GCA_900549495.1 uncultured Eubacteriales bacterium
CAGCGTCAGATGTGTATAAGAGACAGGTGCACACCCCCCTGGCCTATGCTGACCACGCCGAGATTATCGACGAAATTCTGCGCACCCTGGCCGACCAGGGAAAGGGGCTGGAGATGAACACCAGTGGGGTGGATCGCTGTGGGGGGTATCTTCCTACGGCGGACTATTTCCGGCGTTTCCGGGAGCTGGGCGGGCAGATTGTCACCATTGGCTCCGATGCCCACACCTGCCAGCGGGTGGGCCAGTACTGCGCCCAGGCCGCCGAAATCCTGGGGGATATCTTCGGCTACGTCTGCACCTTCCAGGGCCGGAAGCCGATTTTTCACAAGCTGTAGACGTCCCGATGGCAGGAAAAATGCTTGGACATTCTGCCCAAAGGGGCAGCTGCAAAAAGCAGCCGTGAGATTACACAGATTCCAATTCTATAATTTGTATATTTCCTACGAACCGTCCGCCCCTTGTGGGCGGATGGTTCTATCACATGCACAAATCTTGTTTTTTCGTTGACATTCCCATCTCTATTCGGTATACTATACGATATATATTTAACAGAATGAACAAAGGAAGAGGGGAACCTGCTTCATGGTTCGCAAATGGGACATTACCATCCCGCAGCTGTCCGGCACAGCCACACGCAAATGCTATCTGTACCTGCCGGAATCCTATCAGGAGCAGCCGGAAAAGCGCTATCCGGTGATGTACATGTTCGACGGACACAATGTCTTCTTCGACGAGGATGCCGCCTTTGGAAAATCCTGGGGAATGGGCAGATATCTGGACCAGTGGGGCAAGGAGCTGATTGTGGTTGCGGTAGAATGCAACCAGGCGGGCTCCCGGCGGCTGGCGGAATACTCCCCGGTGAGCTTCTCCGAGCCCTCCCTGGGAAAAATCACCGGCAAGGGCCGGGTGTACATGAACTGGATGGTTGGGGAGCTGAAGCCCTATATCGACCAGCGCTACCGCACCCTACCCGACCGGGGTAACACCATCGTCGCCGGTTCCTCCATGGGAGGACTGATGGCACTGTATGCGGCAGCCGCCTACAATGATGTGTTCCAGCGGGCCGCCTGTCTGAGCCCCAGCCTGTGGGTTGCGCCGGATCAGATGCTGGAGCTGGTGGCCAAGGGGCGCTTCCGACGGGGCACCTGCATCTATATGGACTACGGCGAGCTGGAGCTGGCCAACCACCCCGGCAGCGCCCAGGCTCTGATTTCCACCGCCCAGCTGCTGATGGTGAAGCACGTCAATGTGACGCTGCGGATTGTACCGGGCGGCTCCCACTGCGAGGCCTCCTGGGAGCAGCAGATTCCCATCTTTATGGACTGCCTGGGCCTGTAAGAAAGAAGAGATTGGTATGGAAATTCGCTACTACAAGCATTACAGCAGCCACCTGAACCGGGATATGGAGTTCAAGGTTTACGGCCACGCCGGTAAGCCTGTCCTCTTCTTCCCCTGTCAGGGAGGGCGCTTCTTCGACTTTGAGAATTTCGGCATGGCAGACCACTGGGCCCCCTGGATAGAATCCGGCAGGTGCACGGTGTACGCCTGCGACAGCATCGACAACGAATCCTGGGCCGCCATGGGGGCGGACAACCGCTGGCGCATAGAAAACCATGAGCGCTGGATTCACTACATTATGGAGGAGCTGGTGCCCTATATCCGCCACCTCAGCGGGGAGCGCAACGGCTTTGACCAGAGGCTTATGACCTTTGGGGCCTCCATGGGGGCCATGCATGCGGCAAACCTATACTACCGCCGCCCAGACCTGTTCGACAGCTGCTTTGCCATCTCCGGCCTGTATGACAACAAGGAGTTCTTCGGGGACTACTGCGACGATTTGGTATACAACAACTGCCCGGTGTTCTACCTTGCCAATATGCCTGACGACCATCCCTGGATGCAGCTGTACCGCCGCCAGAAGTCCCTGGTGGTTTGCGGCCAGGGTGCCTGGGAGGATGTGCTGCTGGAGAGCACCCGGAAGCTGGACACCGTATGCGCCCAAAAGGGCATCCCCACCCGGTTTGAATACTGGGGCTACGACGTGAACCACGACTGGCCCTGGTGGTATAAAATGGTAGAAACCTATCTCCCCTGGCTTTTGGGCTGACCCCATGGCCGGAGGACCCGTGAGCACCGATTTTTCACCGTGCCCCATTATGAAAGAGTGAAAGATATGAAGAATTTTATTTTTATCTCCCCCAACTTCCCCATGACCTACTGGCGCTTCTGCCGGGAGCTGAAGAACAACGGAATGCGGGTGCTGGGCATCGGCGACTGCCCCTATGAGGACCTGATGCAGGAGCTGAAGGATGCTCTGGATGAATACTACAAGGTATCCTGCCTGGAAAATTACGACGAGGTATTCAAGGCTGTGGCCTTCTTTACCTACAAATACGGAAAAATCGACTGGCTGGAATCCAATAACGAATACTGGCTGACCCGGGATGCCCGGCTGCGCACCGAGTTCAACATCACCACCGGCCCCAAGCTGCCGGACATGGCCAAAATCAAGTTCAAGTCCGCCATGAAGGAGTACTATGCCAAGGCCGGGCTCCCCACCGCCCGGTACCATCTTGTCCAGGGGCTGGAGGATGCCCTGGAATTTGCCAACTATGTGGGCTATCCCGTGGTGGTGAAGCCGGACGACGGTGTGGGGGCCAACAACACCTATAAGCTGCGCAGTGACGACGAGGTGCGCTGGTTCATTCAGTCCAAGGATGACACCGTGTACATTATGGAGGAATACGTCAACGGCTATGTGCAAACCTACGACGCCATTCTGGACTCCCATGGCAATCCCCTGTTTGAAAGCGGCAACATCACCCCCCTGTCCATTATGGACATTGTCAATGAAAACGGCGACTCCCGGTATTACCTGGTGAAGGAGCTGCCCCAGCGGATTCGGGAGGCAGGAATGCGGACGGCCAAGGCCTTCGGTGTCACCAGCCGGTTTGTCCACCTGGAATTCTTCATCCTCAACGAGGACCAGGAGGGCCTGGGTAAGAAGGGGGACATTCTGGGCCTGGAGGTCAATATGCGCCCCGCCGGCGGCTACACCCCGGAGATGTACAACTACAGCCAGGAAACCGACGTATATAAAATCTGGGCGGACATGGTTTGCTTCGACACCAACACCAAGCCCATTGGCCGTCACCACTTCTGCGCCTTCTATGGCCGCCGGGACGGAAGAAACTACAAGCTGGACGACTACGAAATCACCATGAAGTACCGGGACCATCTGAAAATGTGGGGCCGCATCCCCGATGCCCTGTCCGGAGCCATGGCCAACCAGATGTATGTATGCACCTTCGACACCCAGCAGGAGCTGGATCAGTTCTACAAGGATATGGCAGCCACCTACTAAGCCATAATAAGCGCAGACCTGACTCTGAAAACAGAATCAGGTCTGTTCTTTTTTGAGGGAAGTAATCTTCATTTTTCCTAACCGCAATACCTTATCCGTTCACAGAATCGTTAAACTCTCTTCTTAAAATATTTAGAAATGAGAATCGTTTTCATATTGACAAATAGAATCTCCGCAATTATAATGGCAGGCAAATCAGAAACCGCACCACAATGCGGCGGGACAGAAAGGGAGGTACGCAAAATGGCAAAGCAGAAACGGATGTTTGCAATGGCAATGGCAGCAGCCATTCTTTTCATCGTGCTCGCCTCTGCCTTCTTCGTTGCCGCAGAGGCCAACCACGACTGCGTTGGCGACGGCTGCGAAATCTGCTGCCAAATCAATGTTTGCCGCACCGTGCTGAAGGGACTGGCACTGGCCGTCATTGCCGCAGTATTGGCTGCGGCTGCAAGCCGTCCCCTTTCCTTTCTTTTTGTCGGCTGCCGCCTGTCCGCTCCCCGGTGCACGCTGGTTTCTCTCAAGGTGAAACTTTCGGATTAAATTCTGACAAGCAAGGGTGATTGGTTCGTCTTCCTGGAGGACGAGCCTGTCGGCGATGCCGTCACCCTTGTATTTTTGCGCCCATTTTTGCAAAAATCAGAAGACAAATTCGGAGGTTTTTTATTATGAAAAGAATTTTTTCGGCATTTCTTGCCCTGACCATCATTGCATCTGTGCTGTGCTGGAATGTGGCTCCCGCAAAAGCGGAGGCCGCAAAGCAAGTAAGCATCGTCACCACCATCTTCCCGGAATACGACTGGGTACGCCAGATTCTCGGCGACAAGTTCCCCGATGCCGATGTAACTATGCTGCTGGACAACGGCGTTGACCTGCACAGCTATCAGCCCACGGTAGACGACATTGTTAAAATCGCCACCTGCGACCTTTTTATCTATGTGGGCGGTGAATCCGACAGCTGGGTGGAGGGTGCCTTGAAGCACAGTGTCAACAAGGACAGGAAGGTCATCAATCTGCTGGAGGCGCTGGGCGACAGCGTGAAAGCGGAGGAAACCGTGGAGGGAATGCAGGAAACGGAACATCACCATGACCACAGCCAGGAGGTCTCCACCTTTGAGGACAGCCAGGTTCAAAACAGAAGCCTTTCCGACTGGGCTGGCAGCTGGCAATCCGCCTACCCTCTGGCCCTTGACGGCACCCTGGATGCGGCCTTTGAAGCCATGGCAGAATCCGGTGAAATGTCCGCCGCAGAATATAAGACCTACTACCAGACCGGCTATCGAACCGACATTTCCGGCGTAAGCATCCAGGATGACCACATTGAATTTACCTACACCGATGGGAAAAATGTTGGCTCCGACTATCGGTATGTCGGCTATTTCATCCAGAACTGGTCTACCGGCACAAAGGCCGCCATGTATCGGTTTGAGGCAGTTGATCCCGCGTCCGGCGCACCAGCATATATTGAGTTCAACGACCACATGATTGCACCGGCTGCTGCGGAGCATTTTCACCTGAGAATGAGCAACGAGAGCTTTGATGCCATTGTTGACCCCGATGCCTCCTGGCCCACCTTCTTCCCTGCGGATATGACCGGCGAGGAAGTCTGCGAACACATGGCCGGACATGACCATGAAGAACACGAAGAGGAAATGGATGAGCACGTCTGGCTCTCCCTGAAAAACGCCCAGGTGCTGTGCGATGCCATTTCCCAGGCACTACAGGCCATCGACCCCGAAAATAAGGAAGCCTATGCCGCCAACGCCGAAGCCTATGAAAAGCAGCTGTCCGCCCTGGACGAAAAGTACCAAGAAGCAGTGGACAACGCAACCTACAAGACCCTTTTGTTCGGTGACCGCTTCCCCTTCCGCTATCTGACGGATGATTACGGTCTGCGCTATTACGCCGCCTTCTCCGGCTGCTCCGCCGAAAGTGAGGCCAGCTTTGAGACCATCCTTTTCCTTGCAAAGAAGCTGGACGAGCTGGGGCTCCCCAGCATTCTGACCATTGAGGGAGCGCAGCACAAGATTGCTCAGACCATCGTGGAAAACACCGCCAAGAAAAACCAGTCGGTTCTTGCCCTGGACTCCATGCAGTCCACCACCTCCAAGGATGTGGCCCAGGGCACAACCTATCTTTCCGTCATGGAAAAGAATCTGGATGTGCTGACGGACGCATTGGGTTAAGGAGGTGCCGCCATGACTCAGCTCACCTGCCAGAACCTGTGCGTTGGCTATGACGGCAGAACCGTGCTGACCGATTTGAATTTCTCCGTGTCAGCGGGGGACTACCTGTGTATCGTCGGAGAGAACGGCTCCGGGAAAAGCACACTGATGAAAACCATTCTTGGTCTGCAACCGCCGTGCAGCGGCAAAATTCTAACCGGCAGTGGGCTGAGGAAAAACGAAATTGGCTATTTGCCGCAGCAGACCGCCATCCAAATGGACTTCCCCGCATCCGTCAGCGAAATTGTTCGCTCCGGATGTCAGGGGCGGTGCGGCTGGCGCCCCTTTTACGGCTGCAAGGAACGGCAGCTTGCCACAAATGCCATGGAAAAAATGCAAATCGTCCCTCTGGCACAGCGGTGCTACCGGGAGCTTTCCGGCGGCCAGCAGCAGCGTGTGCTGCTGGCAAGGGCGCTGTGTGCCACCGAAAAATTGCTGCTTTTGGACGAACCGGTTTCCGGCCTTGACCCGAAGGTTACCGCACAGATGTATGCGATGATTGAATCCCTGAACCGCAAAGAGGGTATCACCGTCATTATGGTATCCCACGACATAGAGGCAGCCCTGCGGTACGCCACCCACATTTTGCATATCGGGCCCACAACCTTCTTCGGAACAACCGCCCAATACCTGCAAAGTCCCCAGGGGCGGCTCTTTACCGCCCGGAAAGGAGGTGAGAAGTCATGAGCCAGATGGCAGAAAAGCTCACCCTTTATTGGACGTTTCCCTTTGTCCGCTATGCGTTGGCGGTGGGAATACTGATTGCTCTCTGCTCCTCGCTGCTGGGTGTGACGCTGGTGCTCAAGCGTTTCTCCTTCATCGGAGATGGGCTTTCCCATGTCGCCTTCGGTGCCATGTCCATTGCCGCCGTACTCCAAATTGGAAATGAGATGCCTCTGGTGATGGCCATCACCGTTGTCTGCGCCGTTTTGCTGCTGCGTACCGGACAAAACGCCAAAATCAAGGGAGACAGCGCCATTGCCATGATTTCCGTCGGTTCCCTTGCCCTGGGATATCTGATGATGAATCTCTTTGGCACCTCATCCAACCTGTCCGGAGATGTTTGCAGCACCCTCTTCGGCTCCACCTCCATTCTGACCCTCTCCCAATCTGAGGTTTGGCTGTGTGCTGCCATCTCCCTGGCAGTAATCGCCATCTATATTATTTTCTACAACAAAATCTTTGCCGTTACCTTTGACGAAAGCTTTGCCAGGGCCACCGGTGTCAGGGCGGAGCGCTACAATTTGCTGATTGCGGTTGTGATTGCGGTTATCATTGTGCTGGCCATGAATCTGGTTGGCTCCCTGCTGACTTCCGCTTTGATTATTTTTCCAGCCCTTTCCGCTATGCGGCTTTGCAAGAGCTTTTTGAGCGTAACCGTTTTTTCCGCTGCCGCAGCCGTGCTGTGTGCCGCCATTGGAATTCTTGTTTCCGTTCTGGCAGGTACGCCCATCGGCTCCACCATTGTGGCTGTTCAGCTTGTGGTATTGGGACTGTGCAGCTTGATTCGTACCATTTTAGGAGGCATTTGCCAATGAAACCTTTCTTATTTATCACGTTTGCCGCTGTGCTGCTTCTGTTGAGCGGGTGCAGCAAGGAGCCCATCAGTCAGCCCACGGTTTCACAAGCCCCTGTGCAGGAAGCCGCAGCAGAAGCTGTATCCGAGAATACCGCCCCCACCGGTGCCGTGGTTGATCTGACAAAGCTAAGCAGCACCATGGTCTACTCCGAGGTGTACAATATGCTGGCATCCCCTGACAGCTATGTTGGCAAAACGGTAACGATGACCGGCATCTCAGCCTGCCTTTCCAATCCGGAAACCAGCAAGCTGTACTATGCCTGCATCATCGCCGATGCCACCGGCTGCTGTGCCCAGGGTCTTGAGTACGTTCTTCCTGATGGAGAACCCTATCCGGAGGTGGATGTCAACATCACCGTTACCGGAACCTTTGCCCTGTATTATGAAAACGGCTACAAGAGCTTTCACCTGGTGGATGCTGTGCTGAGCGCCTAGAAAAACTCCCCCAAAAGCCGGTGGCTTTGGGGGAGTCAAACTTCGCATCAGGTAATGGCATTCACCAGCAGCACCACGGCGCCCAGGACAATCAGGATTACGCCGGTGGCTCGGTTGAGGAATTTGGGCTCGGCCCTGTTGGCAATCCGGGCGGCGATTCGGGCCCAGAGGAGGGTGAAGAGCACGCACAGGCCCAGCACCAGGAAATCCGGGGCTCCGCCGATGACGAAGTGGCTGACAGCGCCGGTAAAGGCGGTGAAGGCCATGATAAACACGCTGGTGCCCACGGCGGTTTTCAGCTCGTAGCCCAGAACGCTGGTGAGAATCAGCAGCATCATCATGCCGCCGCCTGCGCCGATAAAGCCGCAGACAAAGCCGATAAGCACACCGCAGACAATGCTCTGGACGAAGCGCTTCCTCTGGGACACCTGGGCCATGGCCTCCTTGGTGGTCATCACAGGCTTGACGATAAATTTCACGCCCAGCAGCATGGTCATGAATACGGAGAAGCTGCCCATGGTGTTGCTGGAAACCAGGCTGGATACCCAGCTGCCCACCATGGTGAACACCAGCACCGTGACCATCATCACCAGGCCGTTCTTTACGTCCAGGTTCTTGTTCTTCCCATAGGTGTAGGCACTGACGGCGCTGGCCAGCACATCGGAGGCCAGGGCGATGCCCACCGCCTCGTAGGGATTCATTTTCAGAAAGGTCACCAGCATGGGGGTGATTACCGCCGCCGCACTCATGCCGGCAAAGCCGGTGCCCAGTCCTGCGCCCATGCCCGCAAAGAAGCACACGGCGATGGTTGCCAATAGATTCATAATTTCATATTCTCCTGTTCCTGTTTGGATTTTTTCACATGGCTGTATATTTCTTCCAGCTTCCGGTCGATTTCCGAGCAGCTGTGGGCGCATTCCAGCAGGGCCTGGCTATCCTCCGGAGAGATGTAGTTGTCCTTTTTATACCGGATTTTGTGCTCGGTGCTGGCCCACAAATCCATGGCCAGGGTACGCAGCTGCACCTCCACCTTCATGGACTTTTTCTCGTTGTGCAGAAAAATCGGCACCGTGACAATCAGGTGCAGACTCCGGTAGCCATTGGGCTTGGGATTTTTGAAATAATCCTTGCGCTGAATCAGGGTAACATCGTCCTGGCTCAGGAAGCTCTCGGCCAGCATGTAGATATCCGACTGAAAGGTGCACACCACCCGCACTCCGGCAATATCGTGGATATTGGTCTCGATATCCTCAATGGACAAAGGGATACCCCGGCGGATGAGCTTATTCATAATGCTCTCCGGGGTTTTCAGCCGGGTTTGGATAGTCTCAATGGGGTTGCGCTCAAAGGCGAAGGACAAATCCTCGCTGAGAACCCGAAACTTGGTCTCCACCTCCATCAGGGCGCAGGTATAGAAGGACATCATCTCCCGGTATGGGGTGGCATACGTCTTTAGCCACCGGTTGAAAACCTGGGCATTGGCAAGATTGAGTACGTCTCCTCCCCGGTCCAGGAGCAGCAGACTTGTCTGACTCGTTCCCATGGCAAACCTCTCTAACCGTATTTCGGCGCTGCGGAATACTTCATTTTTGATGCATTTCATTATAGCCACACTCCCCCGGCTTTTCAAGACGCAATTATTGCGGATTTGTTAACATTCTATGTACAAGCGTTCCTGCCCCCATCTCCGAAGGAATTGGCAGGTAACATAACCCAAAACGATTGATTCTCCCCCTATACCCTGCCGGAAAATTTTTTTGATATTTTATTAAATCTTTTCCCCAGACCCGGTTTTCGACGCAATAGCATTGACTTTACAGGGGAAATGTGTTACAATTCGGTTACATTGCGGTCAAAGGCTTTCTGAGACCAAATTTAATTGGAGATAGATGCAAATGATTGAATTTACCGACGTCGTCAAAGCCTACGGTCACGGTTCCCCTGCACTCAACGGGGTGAGCATGCAGATCGAGGACGGTGAGTTTTGCTTCCTGGTGGGCCCCTCCGGCTCCGGCAAGTCCACCATTATCAAGCTGATCAGCGGTGAGCTTCGGCCCACCTCCGGCACCGTCCATGTCAACGGCTACAACCTGGAGCGTATCCGCAAGCGGGAGATCCCCTATCTGCGCCGCACCACCGGAGTTGTGTTCCAGGACTTCCGGCTGATTCCCAAAATGAGCGTATATGACAACGTGGCCTTCGCCATGCGGGTTATCGGCGCCAAAGAGCGGGAAATCCGGGACCGGGTTCCCTATGTTCTGGAGCTGGTGGGTCTGGAAAACAAGGCCAAGCGGCTGCCCCGGGAGATGTCCGGCGGCGAGCAGCAGCGTCTTGCCATCGCCCGGGCCCTGGTGAACAACCCCTCCACCATCATCGCCGACGAGCCCACCGGAAACCTGGACCCGGCCCGCTCCTTCGAAATTATGTCCCTGCTTCAGGAGATTAACAACCTGGGCACCACCGTCCTGGTGGTAACCCACGCCAAGGATTTGGTGCAGCTTTTCTCCAAGCGAGTGATTGTCATTGACGACGGTATCATCGTCAGCGACGGAGAGGGGTATTACGATGAAGATTAACAATTTAGGGTACTTAATTAAGGAAGGCTTCCGGGGCATTTTCCTCCACGGCTTTATGTCCTTCGCTGCTATCTGCGTTACGGTGGCCTGCCTGCTGATTGTGGGCAGCTTCTCCATTCTGGCCTATAACCTGGATGTGATGGTGCAGAAGCTGAACCAGACCAGCGAAATCATGGTCTATGTCAGCAGCAGTCTCTCCGATGCCGAGGCAAGAAGCATCGGCACCAGAATCAATGCCCTGGAAAATGTAGAAAAGTCTGTGTTTGTCTCCCGGGAGGATGCGCTGAATAAGTTCGTCAACGACCACGACAACAACGCTGCCTTCAACGGCGTACAGCCCCAGGACCTGCGCCACCGCTATGTGGTCACCCTGGAAGACAACAACCTGATGAAGAAGACCGACGAGCAGCTAAAGCAGATTCCCGGCGTAGACAAAACCAACGCCGCCTATGAGCTGGCCGAGGGCTTCACCACCATCCAGAATGTGCTGAACATCGCCTCGGTGGCTCTGATTGCCATGCTGCTGGTGATTTCCCTGCTGATTATTTCCAACACCATCAAGCTGGCCATGTACGACCGCAGAGATGAGATTGCCATTATGAAAATGGTGGGCGCTACCAACAGCTTTATCCGGCTCCCCTTCGTGGTAGAGGGCTTCACCCTGGGTATGGTGGGTGCCATTCTGGGCTTCGGTCTGGAATGGGTGCTGTACGACGCCCTGGTGGAGAAGCTGGCAGCGGTGGATGCCCTGCGGCTATTTACCTTCGTCCCCTTCACCGGCGACATGCTGCTGCCCACCGTCATCACCTTCTTCAGCGCCGGTCTGTTTGTAGGTATCGTGGGCAGCTGGACCTCCATCCGGAAGTTCATGGATGTGTAATCAAACAAGAGGGCGGCTTTCCCATCCCCGCCGCCCTTCAGGAGAGACTATGAAGAAATCACGAATTCTTCGGTCTGCTGCCGCCGTGCTTTTTTCGGCAATTACGGTTTTCTGCTCCCTGTCCCCTACTGCTCGGGCCGCTACCACTTCGGAAATCAAGGAAGCAATCAACGACTTAAAGGTAGAGAACGCCGTCATCCAGGCACAGATCGATTCTGTCCGTTCTCAGTACAACGCAAACGCCACGGAAATTCAGGCGCTGGTGGACAAGAAGAACGCCGTCGATCAGCAAATTGCCCTGCTCCACGACCAGATTCTGAATATCAATGAGCAGCTACGCATCTACAGCCAGATGATTGCCGACACCCAGGAGCGCCTGGACGAGGCCAATCTGAAACTGGAATGGCTGAACCGGCAGTACAAAGAGCGCATCCGGGCCATGGAGGAGAACGGAGAAATCACCTATTGGCAGGTTATTTTCCAATCCAGCAGCTTCACGGATATGCTGGACCGGATGAACATGGTAGACGAAATTGCCGCCGCCGACACCCAGCGGCTGGCCGACCTACAGGTGGCCTCCGCCAACGTGGCGGAAAACCAGCGGATTCTCAGTGAGGAGATGCTGGATCTTCAGGATACCCGGGAGCAGCTGGAAAGCAGCGAGGAAATGCTGAAGGTAAAGCGCACCGAGTCCGACGACATTCTCCGGGATCTGATTTCCCAGCAAAGCGAATTCCAGGCTCTGCTGGACGAATCCGAGGCCCTGCAAAGCGACCTGATGACCGAAATTGCCGAAAAGCAGCGGGAGCTACAGGCCGCACAGTACAAAGAAGAGTTGGTAAAAATGGCACTGAAGGGAGAAAATCCCCCTTCCAATGCCACCTGGATTGAGCCGGTTTCCGGCTATACCATTTCCAGCCCCTTCGGCTACCGCAAGTCCCCCACCGCCGGAGCCTCCACCAATCACAAGGGCGTGGATATGGCCTGCCCCTCCGGGACGCCCATTTATGCCACCCGGGCCGGTACCGTCACCGTGGCCTCCTATCAGGCCGGTGGCGCAGGGTACTACGTTTCCATCAATCACGGAGATGGATTTGCTTCCATCTACATGCACATGACCCGTTATGTGGTATCCAAGGGGCAGTCCGTCACCCAGGGGCAGCTGATTGGCTACGTGGGCAGCACCGGCATTTCCACCGGCCCCCACCTGCACTTCGGCGTGTCCTACGGCGGAACCTATGTCAACCCCATGGCGTACCTGTAACCCAAGCAAAGGAGCATATTTATGAAAAACCGCAAAAAGCTAGTTTCTCTTCTGGCGGGCATAATGGCTGCCGTGCTGCTGCTGACGCTGATTTTCAGCATCCTGCCCATGCGGGCGGCGGCGGCCTCCTCCAGCGAGATTCGTAAGCAAATCAATTCCTTGCAGGAAGACCGCAAGGATATCAAGAACCAAATCACCGAGCTCCAGGCCCAGTACGATGCCACCTCCAACGAGATTTCCGACATTGTGGCCCGGAAGAACGTAATTGACCAGGAAATTGGTCTGCTCCATGCGGAGATTATCAACATCAATGAGCAGATTTCCGCCTACAGTGTGCTGATTGCCGACCAGCAGGAGGAGCTGGATGCCGCCCAGGCCCGGTTCAACCAGCTCAACGCCGACTGCAAAACCCGGATTCAGGCCATGGAAGAGGAGGGAACCATCAGCTATTGGGAGGTTCTCTTCAAGGCCAACGACTTTTCAGACCTGCTGGACCGGCTGAACATGGTGGAGGAAATCACCACCGCCGACACCCGCCGGTTGCAGGAGCTCAGCGATGCCGCCCATCAGGTGGAGGTCGCCCAGGCGGAGCTGGCCCAGGAGAAGGGTGAGCTGGAAAGTACCCGCAACGAGCTGGACAGCACCCAGCAGGTGCTGGATGCCAAGCGGACAGAGGCCGACAACCTGATTGTGGAGCTGCTGGCAAAGAGCGAAGAGCTAAAGCAGATGCAAATCGATTTGGAGGCCGAGGACGAGGAGCTCCTGGCAGAAATTGCCCGGAAAGAGCAGGAATATAACGAAGCCAAGCTGGAGGAGTGGCTTGCCTATATGGCAACCTACGTTCCCCCCACCACCGTGGCTCCCTCCATTCCCATCAGCGACCCCAATGGCGGAAGCAGCTCCAGCGGAGGAAGCTCCGGAGGCAGCTCCGGGAGCAGCGGCGTAACCGTGGGCAGCAGCTGGCTGGTGCCCTGTAGCTACAAGATGATTACCAGCCCCTTCGGCTTCCGGGAATCCCCCACCACCGGTGCCTCCACCTATCACCAGGGCGTGGACCTGTCCGCCAATGCGGGCACCCCCATTGTGGCCTCCCGGGGCGGCACGGTAACCGTGGCCAGCTACTCCAACGCTGCCGGATACTACGTCACCATCAACCACGGCGACGGCTTCTCCTCCATCTACATGCACATGACCAACTACATCGTCAGCAGCGGCCAGAAGGTGAACCAGGGCCAGACCATCGGCTATGTGGGCAAGACCGGCATTGCCACCGGCAACCACCTGCACTTTGGCATCGCCACCGGCGGCAGCTACGTCAATCCCTGCAACTACGTCAGTCTGTACTAAGCCGTATCCGAAACCCGGCAGCTGTCTCTTATACACATCTCCGAGCCCACGAGACCGAGGCTGATCTCGT
>UROL01000039.1 GCA_900549495.1 uncultured Eubacteriales bacterium
ACTATAACCCCCTCACCGGTGAGCTGCTGGACGAGCCCCTGGAGCGGCGGATTTTCGCTGTGACCATCAACAATCTCCCCGACGCCCTGCCCCGCATTGGCGTGTGCCAGGCGGATATCTATATGGAGATGTTCGTCAACGGCTCCATTGTCCGTGGCCTGGCCCTGTATACTGACCCCACCAACGTGCCCCAGATTGGCCCGGTGCGCAGCACCCGGTTCATGTTCACGGATCTGGCGCTGCACTATGACCTTATCGTGGCCCATGCCGGAGGCTCCGGCTATGTGCTGGGGGATATCGCCGCCCGGGGTGCCGACGGCTTCAACATCGACACCCAGGACTCCACCGACTATTCCTTCCGGGATATGGAGCGCTACAAGGCCCGCTACGGCTGGGAGCACTGCCTCTTCGCCCGGGGTGAGGGCCTGGACGCGCAGGCCGAGGCAGAGGGCATCCGTACCTTTGCCGACCCGAACAAGGACTACCTGTTCCGCTTCCGGGAGGACGGCATCCCAGAGCGGGGGGAGATTGCCACCCGGATTGACCTGACCCTGACCTACCGCACCAGCAAGAAGGAATGCAGCTACGTCTACGACCCCAGCCTGGACCGGTATGCCTATCATCAGTATGAGCAGGAAATGGTGGACGGTGTCACCGGAGAGCAGGAGACATACCAGAATATTCTTATCCTCTTCCCCACCATCACCATGAACGCCCATGGCTATCAGGAGGCGGATCTGGTTTCCGGGGGCGAGGGATACTACGCCTGCGGCGGCAAAATCGTTCCCATCACCTTCGGCGCAGAGGACCAGTACAGCCCCCTGTGGTTTATGAATGCCGACGGCTCCCCCCTGGAAATGGGTGTGGGCAGAACCTTCATCGCCATCACCGAATACGGCTCCGACCTGAGCTGGAGCTGAACGGCCCCGCCTCTGGGCCGCTGAACAATATACAAGAAAAATTTACAACCTATTTCAGCGTTTTTTGCACTTTTTACACTTTACAACCGGTAGGGATTATAGTATAATGAAACTGTGCGAGATTGTCTAAAGAGGCACACTTTCCCATAAAAAACTGTGGAAACAGTAATATTGAAATGGAGGAAATTCCAATGTCCGTTAAAGTTGCAATCAATGGTTTTGGCCGTATTGGCCGTCTGGCTTTCCGTCAGATGTTCGGCGCTGAGGGCTTCGAGATCGTTGCCATCAACGACCTGACCTCCCCCAAGATGCTGGCTCACCTGCTGAAGTACGACTCCACCCAGGGCAACTACGCTGCTCAGGGCCACGTTGTTGAGGCTGGCGAGGACAACATCGTTGTCGATGGCAAGAAGATTACCATTTATGCTAAGGCCAACGCTGCCGAGCTGCCCTGGGGTGAGCTGGGTGTGGACGTTGTCCTGGAGTGCACTGGCTTCTACACTTCCAAGGCTAAGGCTCAGGCTCACATCGATGCCGGTGCCAAGAAGGTCGTTATCTCCGCTCCCGCTGGCAATGACCTGCCCACCATCGTTTACAACGTCAACCACAACACCCTGACCAAGAACGACCACATCATCTCCGCCGCTTCCTGCACCACCAACTGCCTGGCTCCCATGGCCAAGGCTCTGAACGACGGCTGGAAGATTCAGTCCGGCATTATGTGCACCATCCACGCTTACACCGGCGACCAGATGATTCTGGACGGCCCCCAGCGTAAGGGTGACCTGCGCCGCTCCCGCGCTGGTGCTGTGAACATCGTTCCCAACTCCACCGGTGCTGCTAAGGCCATTGGTCTGGTTATCCCCGAGCTGAACGGCAAGCTGATCGGCGCTGCACAGCGTGTTCCCACCCCCACCGGCTCCACCACCATCCTGAACGCCGTTGTGGAAGGCAACCCCACCAAGGAAGAGATCAACGCTCAGATGAAGGCCCAGGCTACCGAGTCCTTCGGCTACAACGAGGACGAGATCGTTTCCTCCGACATCATCGGTATGCGTTTTGGCTCCCTGTTTGATGCCACCCAGACCATGGTTATCAACCTGGGCAACGGCACCAGCCAGGTTCAGGTCGTGTCCTGGTACGACAATGAGAACTCCTATGTTTCTCAGATGTGCCGCACCATCAAGCACTTCGCTACCCTGCTGTAATTGCAGCCTCTGCCAATACCCTGCGAAACCAAACGCAGGCGCCCATTTGGGTGCCTGCGTTTTTGGATAGGCCGCAACAGCATGGGCCACGGCCATCGGAACGCCGCCGGGGTAGACGAAATAGGGGAGTTTATTTCCCCTGTCCCAGGCTAGAGTAAGGAGGCAAAACAATGCTGTGTGTGATTGCAAAGCTGAATGGGGAAGCAACAGAAAAGCTGATGGCCATACGAAAAGCAGCGCTTTCGGATGCGGTGCTAACGCCTTTGTATGGGCATATTACCATTGCCACCTATACAGGGGATAACGAGGCCCAGTTTATCCGGTTCTGCAAATCGCTGCTGGCGGGGATGCCGTCCTTTACCGTAAGGTATGAAAAGCTGGCGGTTTTGGAGGCAACCTCCATTATTGTTGCCTCTCCGGAGAAATCCGGCCCATTGGAGGCCCTGCACCTGGGCATTGCGGAGAAATACAACC
Organism: uncultured Eubacteriales bacterium; assembly: GCA_900549495.1. Lineage (GTDB taxonomy): Bacteria > Bacillota > Clostridia > Oscillospirales > Oscillospiraceae > Faecousia. Next base: position 2,603 of record UROL01000039.1, read on the forward strand.
GTTTTCTCCAACCCTGGACACAAATAGGCCAATGGTATCCCCATACCACGCTGCTGTATGGGCCGGGCCTGGATTTGCACCGGATATGCAGGGAAATGTCCGCTTCCTTTGTGCCGTTTTCCGCCCAGATTTCCGGAATAGAGTTTTCCCGGGTGCTGGAATCCGGGTATGCCATTGTTGACAGCGTTGTATTGCGCCCCTGACGATTCCCGGCTCGGTTCTTTCCTATCCAATCCTGACTTAAGGAAGCTCTGAATAAATCGTCTGCGGCTGAACAGCGGATCTTTTGCTCCCAGACTGCGGTATGAAAAGTGGGAAATACACAAAGTATTCCCTCACTTTCCATACCTTGCCTGGAAACAAAATCTCTCGCCGTCAGCTCTTGCCGATTTAATCAGAGCTTCCTTAAAAATTCCACACAAAAAGCAGAGGAATCCGCCTTTTGTGTGGAATTTATTTGTATTATCCGAAATTAAGCCTGGTTCACCTGGGCAACGAAGCGCAGGAATGCCTCCCGGCCCTGGGGGGTGCACTTGTATACACCGGCATCCTCCAAAACGCCGGTGAATACCCGGCCGGTTTCGGCCCGGAGGATTTCCATGGCGTTGTCCTGGGTGAAGGTATAGCGGCTGCGAAGCTGGGCGCACCAGTCGGCGTGCTTGGCCAGCACCGGGTCGCCGGAGATGTCCCGCCCCTGAACCAGGGCCGAGGCCAGATCGGCCAGCTCCTGCTTCAAGCGGCTGGGAAGAATGGCCAGGCCCAGCACCTCAATCAGGCCGATGTTCTCCTTCTTGATGTGGTGCTTGTCCCCATGGGGATGGAACACACCCAGGGGATGCTCTTCCGTGGTGATGTTGCAGCGCAGCACCAAATCCAGCTCGTATTTTCCGTCCCGGCGGCGGGCAATGGGGGTGATGGTATTGTGGGGCTCCCCATCGGTTTCTGCCAGAATGCCTACGGAGGCATCGGAATAGCCCCGCCAGCAGCAAAGAATCCTGTCTGCTAGGTCTGCCAGGCGCACCGGGTCGTCTCCGTTCAGGCGCAGGACGCTCATGGGCCACTTTACGATTCCGGCCTGGATATCCTCATAGCCCTGGAAGCGCAGCGTCTGCTCCACCGGGGCCTTCTCCATGGCGAAGCAGTAGTGGCCGCCCTGGAAATGCTCATGGCTCAGAATGGAGCCGCCCACAATGGGCAAATCCGCATTGGAGCCCACAAAGTAATGGGGGAACACCGTCACGAATTCCAGCAGCTTCCCGAAGGCCGCCCGGTTGATGGCCATGGGGGTATGCCGAGAGTTGAAGACGATGCAGTGCTCGTTGTAATAGACATAGGGAGAATACTGCAAGAACCAGTCCTCGCCGCAGATGGTCAGGGGGATAATCCGGTGGTTCTCCCGGGCGGGGTGGTTCATGCGCCCGGCATAGCCCTCGTTCTCCGGGCACAGCTGGCACTTGGGATAGCCGGACTGGGGGGCGTTCTTTGCCGCCGCAATGGCCCGGGGGTCCTTCTCCGGCTTGGAGAGGTTGATGGTAATGTCCATGTCCCCATATTCGCTGGGGTAAATCCAGCGGATATCCTTGGACACCCGGTAGCGGCGGATGTAGTCCGTGTCCCCGCTGAAGCGGTAGTACCAGTCGGTGGCCTCCTGGGGGGAGACGGCATAGCGGCGGTTGAATTCCCCAATCACCTCATGGGGCAGTGGGGTCAGGGCCCCCATCAGCCGGGTATCGTACAAATCCCGGGCGGTGACATTGTCCTCGCACAGGCCCCGGCGGCAGGCATCCTCCAGAATCCCGGCCAGTATCTGCTCCAAATCCGTCAGCAGGGGCTGGGTGCTGGGGGTATAGTCGTCCAGCCGGAGAATGTCCAGCAGCCGGTTGGTCAGCACCCGCCGGTCTGCCTCCTGGGCCAGGCCGGTGCCCAGGGCATAGGCCACCAGGGAATCCAAATACAATTCAATCATGTGTTTACTCCTTATAAAATGCTTCTACGCCGCCCTGGGGACGGATGGACAGCACATGGCAGGCCCCCTGGCCCAGTGCCGCGTCAATACCGGCACAGAAGGATTCCAGCAGGTCAAAGGGTACAAAGGCCTGCACCGTTCCGGCAAAGCCGCCGCCGTGTACCCGGTAGGCACCTCTGCCCTGCAAATAATGCTGGCACAGGGCCAGGCTGATTGCCACATCCTGATGCTCCTTGTAGCCGGCGGGAATCACGTTTTGCAGGTACATCCAGGAGGAGCGCCCGCTCTGCTTCACCAGCTCCAGGAACCGGGCAAAGTCCCCGGCTTCCAGGGCTGCCACCTGCTGGGGCACCCGGGCATCGTCCTGATAGAAGTGGATGCAGCGCATCACGGCCCGGTCACCGCACTGGGCCCGCAGGGCGGGGATGGCGGCATAGAAATCCGCTTCCGGAATTTCCGTCAGCACTTCCTTGCCGAAATAGGCACATACCTTCCGGATTTCCAGGGGGATGGCCGCATATTCGTCGGTCAAATCCGCATGGCTGGCACGGGTATCGATGATGCACAGGGCATGGCCGCAGGCGGAGAAGTCGAAGTTCACCGGGTGAATCGCCGGGGCATCCTTCTTAAAGAAGTCGATGGTTACCAGGTTGCCCACGGCGGAGGCCATCTGGTCCATCAGGCCGCAGGGCTTGCCGAAGAACACATTCTCGGCGTACTGGCCAATCTGGGCAATCTCCGGCTGGGACACCCGGGCATCGAAGAACAGGTGATTGATAATGGTGCCAATCAGCACCTCAAAGGCTGCCGAGGAGCTGAGGCCGGAGCCGGGGAGCACCGTGGAGGTGCAGTAGGCATCGAAGCCCCCCACCTGGCATCCCAGCTGGTGGAACCGGGCCGCCACGCCCCGAATCAGGGCGGGGGTGGAGTTTACCTCCTCTGCCACCGGCTCCAGCCGGGAGAGCTCCACCACGCACATGGGATAGCCCTGGGACAGAATGCGAATCTGCTGCGTGCCGTTCTCCCGCACCGCTGCCAGGGTGTCCAAATTCACAGCGGCGGCCAGAACATGGCCCCGCTGATGGTCCGTATGGTTGCCGCCGATTTCCGTCCGCCCCGGGGCAGAAAAATAACGCTCCGGCGCTGCGCCGAAGGTTTCACGGAAGCCCTGGTCCAGCCCGGCCTTCTGCGCCGGGTTCAAATACAAAATATCTGCCGCCATAATAACGACCTCCCTAAAATGTTCCTGATAAGAATATACATGATATTCCAGAAAAAGCAAGGTTTTTTCCGTTTTTTCCCAGAGAAAAACAGAAAAGAATTTTGTGCGTTTTTTTCCGGCAAAAAACCGCCGGAATACTGGACATTCCTTGCCCAGGTGTGATATAATCCTGTCAGTATCCGTTTGCTTGCAAACGAACAAAACGATAAGAAGGTGATATTTGGTGGATTATACCAAGTATGAATTAAAGAGCAGCGAAGAGCTCAGTGCTCTGCTGGCCGGGAAGGACAACCTGTTCCTGGTGGCGTGCAACAAGTGCTTCAAGGAGTTCGACACCGTGCAGGAGCCGGAGCTGGACCAGGTGGCCCAGCTGGCCGCTTCCCTGGGCAAGACCGTCACCGGCACCCAGCGGGTGGACTTCCTGTGCAACCAGGTGCAGACCGAAAAGAAGCTGGCCCACTGCATTCCTCAGGGGACTGAGAATGTGGTGGTCATTTCCTGCGGTCTGGGCGTGCAGACCGTGGCGGATATCGCCACCGTCCCCACGTTCACCGCAACCAATTCCCTGAACTACGCCGGCCACCACGGCATGGCCCTGACCCAGAAAACCTGCGGTGCCTGCGCCCAGTGCTATCTGAACGTCACCGGCGGCATCTGCCCCATTGTGGACTGCTCCAAGGGTCTGGTAAACGGCCAGTGCGGCGGTGCCAAGAACGGCAAGTGCGAAATCGACCCCAAGAAGGACTGCGCCTGGGAGAAAATCAACCAGCGCCTGGCCAAGCAGGGCCGTACCCAGGAGTTCCTGAGCCAGCAGGTTCAGCTTCGGGACTACTCCAAGGTCAATGTGGAGGAAATCAAGGCCTATGTGGCCGAAGCCCGGGCCAAGCGCTACGAGGGCTTCTACGGCGGCGTGCACCCTGTAGAGCACAAGGAATTTACCGAGCATATGCCTCTGGTGCAGTTCCCCGAGCCCGACACTGTGGTGATTCCCCTGGCCATGCACATCGGCGCTCCGGCAACCCCCGTTGTCCAGGCCGGCGACTATGTGAAGGTGGGCCAGGTTATCGGCGAGCAGGCCGGCTTTATCAGCGCCCCTGTCCATTCCAGTGTCAGCGGCACGGTGGTAGAGGTTGCCCCCCACACCCACCCCAACAAGGGCCCCGGTGTGCTGAGCGTGGTCATTAAGAACGATAAGAAGAACGTGCTCCACGAGTCCGTGGTCCCCAACAAGCCCCTGGAGGAGCTGACCCCCGACGAGATTGTGGAAATCGTGAAGGAGAAGGGCATCGTCGGCATGGGCGGCGCTACCTTCCCCACCTATGTAAAGCTGAAGCCCGGCAAGCCCATCGATGCCGTGCTGATTAACGGCTCCGAGTGCGAGCCCTACCTCACCGCCGACCATCGGGTGCTGCTGGAGTACGCCGACGAGATTGTCTACGGTCTGCGGGCCATGATGAAGGCTGTGGATGCCCCCCAGGGCGTGATTCTCATCGAGGACAACAAGCCCGATGCCATTGCCATCATGGAGCAGAAGGTCGCCCCCTACGACAATATCCGGGTGTGCGCCGCCAAGACCCAGTACCCCGAGGGCGCTGAGAAGATGCTCATCAAGAAGGTCATGGGCCGGGCTGTGCCCAGCGGCAAGCTGCCCGCCGACGTGGGCTGCGTGGTGTCCAACACCTCCACCGCAAAGGCCATTTCCGATGCCATCCAGAAGGGTATGCCCCTGGTGGAGCGTGTGGTCTCCGTCACCGGCGAATACATTGCCCACCCCGGCAACTTTATTGTGAAGCTGGGCACCAACGTCCAGGAGATTATCGACCACTGCGGCGGTGTCACCGGCCAGGACGTGACCCTGAAAATGGGCGGCCCCATGATGGGCGCTCCCATTACCGATACCAATGTGCCCATTATCAAGGGCAGCAACGGCATCATTGCCATTGCCACCGACCACACCGAGGAGAAGGAATGCATCAAGTGCGGCCGCTGTGTGGACGTGTGTCCCATGGAGCTGGCCCCGCTGGATATCGTGAAATACGCCGCCCTGGGCGATGCCGAGACCGTGCTGCGCCTGAACGTCATGGACTGCTTCTCCTGCAAGTGCTGCGAGTATATCTGCTCGTCCAAGATTCCTCTGGTGTCCAAAATTGCAGCCGCCAAGGGCCTGGTCATGCCGCTGCTGAAGAAGAAATAAGGGAGCTGAGAATCAAATATGTTAATGACGAAACTGAAATCCAAGGAGACCATTTCCTCTCTGGCTTCCGGCAAGGTCTTCATCGTCAACTGCCACGGCTGCAAGGAAGTGGGTTTCCCCGAGCAGGAGGCCGAAGCATTGCAGAAGGAGCTGGCAGCAGAAGGCCGGGTGGTGGGCAGCCTCACCACCGACTACATCTGCAACCCCGACGAGCTGCGGCTGCGGCTGCGCTCCTGCATGGATAAAATCAGCGAGGCCGACGCCGTCCTGGTGTTCTCCTGCGGCGTGGGCGTACAGACCATCTCCCAGGAGCTGGAGGATGTGCGGGTATACGCCTGCTGCGACACCATCGAGCTGCCCGGCTTCCAGGGTGTCACCCCCCTGAATTACGACTGCGGCCAGTGCGGCGAGTGCTATCTGAACCTCACCGGCGGCATCTGCCCCATCACCGCCTGCTCCAAGAGCCTGGTCAACGGCCCCTGCGGCGGCACCAAGAACGGCAAGTGCGAGGTCTGCCCGGATATGGACTGCGGCTGGGAGCGGATTATCCAGCGCCTGAAGGAACAGGGCCGCCTGGATGTGCTGAAATGCGGCGTTCAGATTCACGACTTCAATACCGACGAAGCCACCAAGGCCACCAAAGAATCTTAATGAATGAGGAGCAAAAAGAATATGAGAATCACTGAACTGTTCGATAACGGCGAATTTGTTGTTTCTGCCGAGGTCGGCCCTCCCAAAGGAATTCACATTGATGGCATGGTGGAAGAGGCCAAGGAGTACCTGAAGGGTGTCCACTTCGTCAACGTCACTGATAACCAGTCCTCCGTTATGCGTCTGGGCTCCCTGGCCACCTGCAAGGTGCTGAAGGATGCCGGGCTGAACCCCATCTTCCAGCTGACCTGCCGGGACCGCAACCGCATTGCCCTGCAATCCGACCTGCTCAGCGCCGCCATGCTGGGCATCGACAACATTCTCTGCCTCACCGGCGACCACACCAAGCTGGGCGACCATCCCCAGGCAAAGCCGGTGTTCGACCTGGACTCCGTCTCCCTGCTCCACGCTGCCAGTGTGCTGGAGAGCGGCAAGGATCTGGGCGGCAACGAGCTGGTGGGCGAGGCTCCCAAGTTCGCCAAGGGCGCTGTTGTGTCCCCCTGCTCCGACTCTGTGGATGCCCAGCTGGTGAAGATGGAGCGCAAGGTTATGGCCGGTGCCGAGTACTTCCAGACCCAGGCCGTGTTTGATCCGGAGAAGTTCATCAAGTTCATGGAGCAGGCCAAGCAGTTTGGCAAGCCCGTGCAGGTGGGCATCATCATTCCCAAGTCCGCCGGTATGTGCAAGTTCATGAACAACAATGTGGCCGGTGTCCACATTCCCGACGAGCTGATTGCCGAGCTGCAGGCTGACAAGGAAAAGACCAAGGCCGGTATCACCGGCGTGGAAATTGCCGCCCGGATTATCCGGGAGTGCAAGCCCTACTGCCAGGGCGTGCATATCATGAGCCTGGGCTGGGAAGCCAAGGTTCCCGCCCTGCTGGAGCAGGCCGGTCTGAGATAAGCCAAGGTAAGCTGCGCTGTTAAATGGCCGCCCCTTTCGGGGCGGCCATCTTGCGTCTAGGGGTTAGTTGCAGCCGCAGCCACAGCCGCAGTTGTTGTCGTTGGCGCAGCCGCAGCCGCAACCGTTGCCGCAGCTGTTACCGCAGCCGTTGCCGCAGCCATTGCCGCAGCCGCCACCGCAGCCGAAAATCAGCAGCAGGATGATAATCCACCAGATGTTGCCGCCGAAGCATCCATTGTTACCGCACATAAGAAGTACCTCCGATTTTGGAATTTTTATGAGCTTTGGCGCTCATTCCATGGTATTCCGTAGGCTCCAAAATGTGTCAATCCCCTCTGCCAAACCGGCAGAGGGGATTGGATTACAGGGTTCTCAGGGCTTCTACCAGGGCGGTTTTTCCGGCGGTCTGGGCATCCTTCCGCTTGATTACCTTGGCAGGGCAGCCTGCCACCACCGTGTTGGGCTCCACGTCGTGAACCACCACGGCCCCGGCAGCCACCACGGCATCGTGGCCAATCCGGCAGCCCTCAATCACCACGGCGTTGGCCCCGATGAGCACATTGTCCTCCACAATCACCGGTGTGGCAGAGGCGGGCTCCACCACCCCGGCCAGCACGGCACCGGCACCCACGTGGCAATTCTTTCCCACGGTGGCCCGGCCACCCAGCACGGCGCCCATATCAATCATGGTACCATCCCCTACCACGGCGCCGATGTTCAGCACGGCGCCCATCATAATCACTGCGTTCCGGCCGATTTGCACCTGCTCCCGAATCATGGCACCCGGCTCGATGCGGGCGGGGATATCCTTCAAGTCCAGCATGGGGATGGCGGAATTCCGGCAGGCGTTTTCAATCTCCACATGGCGGAAGGTGTTTTTTTCAAGCACCGGGGCCACATCCGCCCAGTCGCCGAAGACGATTTTGTGCCCCGGGGCAGCGGGGAACACCTGACAGTTGGGGAATGCCACCTCCTGCTCCTCCCAGACGTACACCTTCACCGGGGTTTTCTTGGGGGCGGTGCGAATATATTCAATAATTTCCTGTGCGTTCATTCGAAAGCCTCTTTTCTCTGTAATGCAGCCCTATGGTATCACTTTTCCCCCAGGAACGCAAGGAAAAATTGACACGGCGCAGGATTTGAAATATAATAAACAAATCCCACACACATAGGGGGCTGCTTCTATGAAAATCATTGACGACCGCCGGGCGCTCCACCGGATTCCGGAGCTGGACCGGGCGCTGCCGGAAACCATGGAATATCTGCAAAACGCCCTGTCGGGGCTGGGCTGCCGGGTGTTCTCCCCCATGGTCAGCGCTCTGTGCGCCTATTTTGATTTTGGGCGGGAGACCACCATTGCCTTCCGCTCCGATGCCGATGCGCTGCCCATCCAGGAGCAGACCGGGGCGGATTACGCCTCCTGCCACCCGGGGAAAATGCACGCCTGCGGCCACGACGGGCACATGGCCATCGCCTTGGAGCTGGCCCGCCGTCTCAATGAAAAGAATACGTATCCCCACAACGTCCTGATTCTCTTCCAGCCCGCCGAGGAGACCACCGGCGGGGCCAGGGATTTGTGCGAAACCGGCGTATTCCGGCAGTACCGGGTGGAGGCCGTCTTCGGTCTGCACCTGTGGCCCGGTCTGCCGGAGGGGGAGATTGCCAGCCGGGCCGGGGAAATGATGGCCCGCTCCTGCGAGGTCAAGGTGGATGTGACCGGCCGCTCGGCCCACATTGCCCGGGCCAGCCAGGGGCTGGATGCCCTGGAAGCCGGGGCGGTTTTCTATCTCCGGGCCCTGGAAATGGAGCGCTCCCTTCCCCCCCGGATATTCCGGCTTCTGAAATTTGGCCGGTTCGAAAGCGGCCGGGTGTGCAACGCCATCTCCGCCCACACCCATATGGAGGGCAGCCTCCGGGCCTTTCAGGATGACATCTTCTTCGGTATGCAGCAGCAGCTCCGGGCCATTGCCCTGGAGGTGCAGCAGGAAACCGGCTGCACCCTACAGGTGGACATGAACCAGGGCTACCCCGCCGTGATGAACCCGGCGGAGCTGTACCAGCGGGTGCGCCGGGCCGTATCCTTCCGGGAGCTGGATGCCCCCATGATGATTACCGAGGATTTTTCCTGGTACCAGCGCTATCTGCCCGGGATGTTCTTCCTCCTGGGGGCGGGAGACGTGCCGGCGCTCCATTCGGACAATTTCCATTTTAACGAAGAAATTTTGCTGAAAGGCGCCGACTTCTTTGAGGCGCTAGGGGAGAACTTCCAATGATTCCTTTGAATGCCAATTTAGCGCCCCTGAAGCGCAGCGCCATCCGGGTATACACCAATCTGGCCCGGCAGACACCGGACTGCGCCATGCTCACCATCGGGGAGCCGGACTTCGACACCCCGGAGAGCATCCGGCAGGCGGCCTGGGCCGCCTTGCAGCAGGGCCAGACCCACTATGCCCCCAACCAGGGCACCCAGGCCCTTCGGGAGGCCATCGCCGCCTATGAGACCCGACGGGGCAACGTCACAACCCCCCGGGAGGTGCTGGTGACGGTGGGCTCCTCCCAGGCCCTGTTCACCGCCCTGCTGGGAATTCTGAACCCGGGGGAGGAGGTCATCGTCCCGGTGCCCGCCTTCTCCCTGTATGAGACCATCATCACCATTGCCGGAGGGAAAATGGTGCCCCTGGATATCACCGCCACGGATTTCCAAATCGATGCGGCGGCGCTGAACCGGCTGATTACTCCCAAGACCAAAGCCATCGTCCTCAACTCCCCCAACAATCCCACTGGCGGGATTCTGAACCGGCAGAGCCTGGAGGCGGTGAAGCAGGCGGTGCTGGGCAAGCCCATATTCATTGTCAGCGACAATGTCTACAGCGCCCTGTCCTATGCCCCCTGCCCGGATTTGAGCCTGGACGGTGCCCTGAAGGAACAGCTGCTGCTGTGTCAGAGCTTTTCCAAGCCCTATGCCATGACCGGCTGGCGGCTGGGGTATCTGGTGTGCCCGGAGTATGTGATGGAGCGGCTGCTGCTGCTCAGTGCGGGGATGATTGCCGCCGTACCCACCTTTGTCCAGGCCGCCGGTGTGGCCGCCCTCCGGGAGGATGTGGCCCCCATGCGGGAGGTCTACCGCCGCCGCCGGGATTACGTCACCGCCCGGCTGGATGCCATGGGCCTAAGCTATCCCCAGCCCCAGGGTGCCTTCTACGTTTTCCCGGACATTCGCAAATTCGGCCTGCGCTCCGATGCCTTCTGCCAGAGGCTGATTCAGCAGGGCAAGCTGGCCGCCGTCCCCGGCAGTTGCTTCGGGGTGGAGGGCTTCCTCCGCCTGTCCTACTGCTACCGGGAGCAGGAGCTGGAAAAGGGCATGAACCGGCTGGAAAATTTCCTCGCCACCCTATAAACAATCCCCCGCCACGGCCTAAATATACGGCCATAGGCGGGGGATGTTCTGCTGTTAGGGGCTTATTCCCAGCCGAAGCCCCGGAAAACCGGCTGGCCGGTGTAGCGGTTGGCCTGCTTTTCTCCCCGGAGGACCTCCAGGACGCTGTCTGCCATGGCCTCCTGCTCGCATTCGCCGGGGTAGACGGTGATGGGGGCTATCCAGCCGCAGCGCTGCTGCACCCCCTGCACAATATCCGCAAAGCGCACCAGGCCCCCGGTGAGAAGGATGCCGTCCACCCGGCCCTCCAGCACTGCCGCCATGGCCCCGATGGACTTGCACAGCTGATAAATCATGGTGTTCCAGATGGTGACGGCCTTGGCATCCCCCTGCTCCACCAGGGCATGGACCGTATCGGCATTGGAGGTTCCGAAGTGGCTGACAAAGCCCCCGGAGCGGGAGAGCATGGTTTTCACCTGGTCGGTGGTGTGGCCGGATTCCAGGTAGGTCAGCACCTCCATCACCGGGATGGAGCCCAGCCGGGTGGGGGTGAAGGGGCCGTCGCCCCCGGCGCCCTCGGTGCTGTCTGTCTCTTATACACATCTCCGAGCCCACGAGACCGAGGCT
>UROL01000040.1 GCA_900549495.1 uncultured Eubacteriales bacterium
GTATAAGAGACAGGTTGTGGCCCATATCGATGTATTTGGCGCCACGCACATAGCGCAGCTCGCTACAGGTGGTGTCCGTCACGTTGTAAACGGAGCGGATGGTGGTGGCGTTGGTCAGCGCCGTATAGCGGCCGTCGGTGCCGTAATAGACCCGCCAAACCAAATCCACATCCTCATAATCCCTGCGGATGGAATCCAGCAGCTCACTGCTCAGGCCGCAGCGATCCAGAATCAGCGTAGAGCCGGGAGACAGGATGCTCATTGCCTCCCGAATTTCCGTCTCTGCATCGGGCGTCAGGCTCAGGCGCTCAAAGCGGATGGTTTCATCCGTGGTAGACACCGTCTGCCCAAAGAGGCTGAATACATAGTGGAACCGAACGTCCTCGGTGGACTCCACCAGCCGCTTTACATCCTGCCGGGACAGGGCACAGGTGCCGGAATCATTCATCAGCTCCACATAGCTCAAATTGGGCAGCGCTTCCAGCATACTGATTACCGAGGCGATTTCATCCACCGTCATCCCGGCAAGATTGACGCTCTCGGTTTCTTCTGTAAATTCCATACCCCGGAAGGCCACGGTGTAGGTAATCTCCACATCGGGGTAGGCCTGGCGCAGTGCGGTAATTTCGGAATAGCTCAGCGTTGACCTGGGCAGCTGGAGGGTTTGCAGATGGGGCAAATACACCAGATTGGTGCGTAAGGTCTGAAAGCTCAGCCCCTCGCCCGGCAGGGACACATGCTCTGCCCAGCAGATTGCCGAAGTAGGGCCGAAGTCAACAGAGTAGGTCACCTCCACCTGGGGATGGTTCTGAATGTAAACCATGATAGCCGTATAGCAGGTGCTGCCGGTTAAATCCAGGGTCTTTAGGTTGGGGTACTCATCCAACTGGCGGATGGTGCTCTCCGTCACCACCATGGAAAGGTTCTCCACGTTCTGCTTGTCCACCGGCTCTGTAGCCTCGCTCCACTCCTCGGGGATAACCGAAATTGTCTCCCCCTCCGGAGTCATGGGAACCGTGGCCGCCATTGTAATGGCATTCTGCCCCGACTTGGGGAAAATCTCCGCACAGCCGGTCAGCAGCGGCAGCAGGCAGAGCAAATATACTATCCATCGAATACGCATTCGTTTCATCCTTGCGTGGCCTCCGGGCAACATAATCTACAGGAAACTATACCACAGCAGCATCGAAATTGCAAGGAAACCGGCGAATATTTTGGAATTCTTAATACATTCCCTTCCTGCAAGAAAACATGGTGTTTGTATAGGGGAAGTTGCTGCCCTCGCCTGTATTGCAAAATCCGCTCCGTCCACTCCTCTGTGCCAATCCGCTGAGAAAAGTGGATATATGGGGCGCGCCGGGTCATTTTTCCAGTCGCCAAACCATTTTTTGAAACTATCGATTTCGGTTTGGTTGCGGGAAGACTTCAAAATACCCTTGACATGGAGCAACTCAGAAAGTATATTATTCATAGAAGGAGTATCGCCGCCGGAGTCAACGCTTGTTTTAAGCGCCGCCCGGTTGAACGGCGTTGCTCCTTCTTTTATCGGGAGAACTTCATGGACATAAAACCTGCTTTCACCACTTGCACGCTTAACGCAGACCCCAGCAATATAATCCTCCCCAGAAATCTTGATAGGTGCAGCAACAACCGCTGTATCATAGCCCCTTCCCTTCCAGTTTTCCTGATAATCAACAACTTTTTCGCGTTTTAGTACATCAGGATCAGCCATAAAAGCGGCAACTTTTTCCCGCCCAATTCCGTGAGAAATATCATCCTTTATTCCTCGCTTCCGCAAAATAACACTTCCAAGTTCTTCATTTTCAGCGGCATTTCCGATGCTAGAAAAAACTCCGATACAGTTTGAATTACGTCACTTGCCTTCAAGGAACCATTATATCCAGGAACACTAACAACTGTTTCCATTTCTGCAACGGCTTGCTTATTCTCTCTAGTGCTGAACTTCTCGCCCTCCGGGGCGTTATTTTTTTGCCCATCCTGCAACCGGTAGTTCACCACCGCATCCCCATACGTGGTTTCTACAGGCGAAATCCCAACAAAAATCCCCGGAGGGTGCAGCATTTCTGCTGAACCGCCTCCGAGGAATGTAACCGCAGATTTCAGGATTACCCATACAATCGCATACGAATAAGCACCAACACAGCCAAATGCACCGGGTAAAACAGATAGAAGGCCCACTGCATTGCACAGCTGGAGCTGCACTTCTTGCCGGAATAGAGCCCGATGGGAATCATCGCCAAGACCGCAAACGCCTCAATGGGCACTCTATGCCCAAATACACTCACTGCCCCGCTATAAATCAGACGGCAGGCAAACACGGCAACAAACACCGTTTGCAGCCACCACTTCCCTCTCGACTGGCTGAACAAAACCACCAGCAGGACTCCGCTGCCGCCGTAATCCGTGTGGGCAAACTCTGCCAGACCAAACCCGGCGGCAACGGCAAGGAGTTTCAATAGATTATGGGAGGTGGCCTGAATTGCCTCCACTGTCAGGAAGCCCAGCAGCAGCGTCACCATAACGCTCTGGGACTGCCAGGTAAGTCGTTCCCGAAACGCCAAATCAAAGGGTATCTCCGATAAGAGCATCCCCACAGCCAGCCGCAGTGCGTATCTTTTGGGATTGCTGGTATAATAGGCCCCCTCTGCCAACAAAAAGCAGAAAATGGGGAACGCAATCCGACCAATAATCCGCAGGGTATAGCCGGTTGGTACAAACATGGCCCCAATATGGTCCAGCAGCATGGTCACACAGGCAATGGCTTTCAGCGCCTCCTGGGAGATTCCTTTCTCTTTCAATTCTCTCACCTCAGCGCTATCATACACAAGACAGCCTTGGATTTCAACTCAATTTTTTGAATTGTCAAAACTTTTGATTGCTTTTTCTGCGTTCCTTGTGTATAATACAGTTTGTGCCCAGGGGCGCCTCCCTGTACACAATAATTGAGTATCCGGGTGTAGCGCAGTTGGTAGCGCGCCTGCTTTGGGAGCAGGATGCCGCAGGTTCGAATCCTGTCACTCGGACCATACGGAGTGTCCTTATAGGATCTGAGTATCCTGTAATGGACACTCCGCATTTTTTGCCGTCCGCGGATTTTTTTATATTTCTTGTCTGCCTTCCAAGGCGCGGGAGAGGGTTACTTCGTCGGCGTATTCCAGCTGGCTGCCAACAGGGACGCCATAGGCAAGGCGGGTGACCTTAACCTCCATAGGGCGCAGGAGGCGGGTGATGTACATGGCGGTGGCTTCGCCCTCGGTATCGGGGTTGGTTGCCATGATGACCTCCTTCACATTGCCCTTGCCCACTCGCTGCAACAGCTCCCGGACACGAATATCGTCCTGGGTCACATGGTTCAGCGGGGAGATGACGCCGTGGAGCACATGGTACACCCCCCGGTATTCCCGGGCACGCTCCATAGCAATCACATCCCTGGGCTCTGCCACCACACAGATGGTGTCCTGATCCCGGGAGGGGTCATCGCAAATGGGGCACAGCTCCCGGTCTGTAATGTTCTGGCAGCAGGGGCAGGTATGCACTGCCCGCTTTGCCTCCATAATGGCATCTGCAAAGGACTGGGCCTCATCCACCGGAAGCTCCAGCACATGAAAGGCCAGGCGCTGGGCGGTTTTTCCGCCGATGCCTGGAAGCCGGGCAAAGTGGTCAGCCAAATCCTGTAATGCCGCAGGAAAGAACTGCATGGCGCCTCCTTAGAACAGGCCGCCCAGGTTCAGTCCGCCGGTGAGCCGGGACATATTGTTGGTAGCCTCGTTATCGGCGGCACGCATTGCCTCGTTGACAGCGGCAATGATGGTGTCCTGGAGCATTTCCACGTCGTCAGGGTCCACCGCCTCGGGCTTGATGGAGAGGTTTACCAGCTCATGCTTGCCATTGACGGTAGCAGTCACCATTCCGCCGCCTGCCGTAGCGGAGAAGGTCTTTGCCTCCTGCTCCTGCTGCATACGAATCATTTCCTGCTGCATCTTCTGGGCCTGCTTCAGCATGGCGCTCTGGTTCATGCCGCCGGGCATTCCACGAAATCCGTTTTTAGCCATTTGTTCATTCTCCTACTTCAAAGTTTTATTCTTTCATTTTTACAATATCACTGTGCAGCTTTCCAAATTGGATTAAGCTGTCCAGCCGGGCATTTCCTGCCGGTTTCACCGAGAGGTCCACAATGATGACCCGCACCGGATGCCCCAAAAGTGCCGAAGCCTTTCGGGCTACCACCTCCAAAGTTTCCGGTTTATTGACCATATCCGCAGTGAAGGTATTTTTGCAGCGCAGCTCCAACACCCCGCCCCGCATTGCGCCACGAATGGGAGCATTCTCTATGGAGGCAAAGAAGCCGGATGTGGGGGGCCTCAATTCCTGACGAACGCCGTCCACAATATCCGCCCAGAAGCCAACAGGCACCTGGTCATCCGGTACTGGCTCTTCCGTCCTCTCCTGGGGTATATCCTGCTTCTCGGGCTTAGTAGATGCCTGGGGCTCCTGCGGCATCGGAGCAGGAGCCGGTGAGGAAGTGAAGGCAATTGTTCCGCCTTTAATCTGATCCTCCAAACGTGTCAGGCGGGCATTCAGGGACTTGGCATCCAGGCTCAGCTCCGGCTGGGCCATCTCCAGGATGCAAAGCTCGGCATCCATCCTTCGGCTGGCACTGTGGGTAAACTCCGACAGGGTCTGCTGGATTAGATTCATCATGCGTACCAGCTCGCCGCTGGACAGCTGACCGGACAATGCCTTCGCTTCCTCGTCGGAGGCCACGCCGGAGAGCATGGTAATGCCTGCTCCCGGGGCAGTTTTCAGAACCAGCAAATCCCGCACCAGACACGCCAGCTCATCCAGCATTGCCCCCAAGTCCTTGCCATCGGTGTAGAGCTGATTGAAAATTTGCAGTGCCTGCTTGGTATCGTGAGCGGCAATGCTGCCAAGCAGCTCCCCGCATCTGCGTTCCCCTGCAATTCCCAGGCAGGTGTATACCGCATCCGCCGTTAACTCTCCCACCGTCGCCGAGGCACACTGGTCCAGCAGACTCAGGCCGTCCCGCATACCGCCATCCGCCAGCCGGGCAATGACCCGGGCGGCGGATTCATCCAAATCAATATTTTCCTGATAGGCCACATATTGCAGCCGGGCAGCGATATCCTCCTGGCTAATGCGTCGGAAGGAAAATCGCTGGCAGCGGGAAAGGATGGTGGCCGGAACCTTGTGCAGCTCTGTAGTGGCAAGAATAAACAGCAGGTGCTCCGGCGGCTCCTC
Organism: uncultured Eubacteriales bacterium; assembly: GCA_900549495.1. GTDB lineage: Bacteria > Bacillota > Clostridia > Oscillospirales > Oscillospiraceae > Faecousia. Next base: position 5,281 of record UROL01000040.1, read on the forward strand.
AATGATTTTCAGCAGAGCGTTGAATGCCGAAAGGGACAGCATGTGTACCTCGTCGATGATGTACACCCGCTTTTTTACCTGAGACGGCGTATATACCGCATCATCCCGCAGGTCCCGAATGTTATCCACGCCGTTATTGGATGCCGCATCGATTTCCAGCACATCCATGCAGGTGCCGTCGTCAATGGAGCGGCAGGCTGCACAGCGGTTGCAGGGATTGCCGTTATCCGGATTTTCGCAGTTGACTGCTTTTGCCAGTATTTTGGCGCAGGAGGTCTTGCCCGTGCCCCTGGAGCCGGTGAAGAGATAGGCGTGGCTCATCTTCCCCGTCATCAGCTGGGTTTTTAAGGTCTGCGTCACCGCCATCTGGCCGGACACATCGTCAAAGGTCTGCGGGCGATATTTACGATACAGCGCCTGATAGGCAGCCATGGCAATTCCTCCTTCCCATGTGCAATAAAACATGCCGGCTCATAACAAGATCGCACACCCACATTTGAACAGGCGACATACCCAGAGGCCATGCAGAAAGCTCAAAATCGGCAATCCCGCGGCACACGGGAAGGTCCGCTTAATGCTGCTTGGTTCCCCACCTGACATGGTTCACGGGATCCCATTGCGCAAGACCGATTTCTCAACACCTCTTACACGGTACGGATGGCACATCCACCTGGCCGGGTGTGGGGGTTCATCCCTGCTATAGCGGATTGCAGGTACAGGGCACCGCTAACTCCCCGACTAGTGCGACCTTGTTATAAGCCGGCAGCTCTAACAAGGCAAAATATTCTGTTTTAGTTCAGCTTGGACTCCACAAAATCAGCCAGCTCCTGGAAGGTGGTGATCTTCTGGTCTTCCATGTCCAGTTCCACGCCCAGCTCGCTCTCCAGGTCCATAATCATCTCAACGATGTCCAGAGAATCAATGCCCAAGCTCTCGAAGGTGCTGTCGGGTGTGATATCGGAAGCGTCAATCTCAAGCTGCTTGGCGGCGTATTTCACAAGTTTCTCGTACATTCTATCTGTCCCTCCAAATATTCTGTGTAGAACATTTCCGTAATATTCTAGTACAGGACTGAGATTTTGTCAATGCCGATTTTTTATTCCGTGTAAATCTCAGGTATGCAGTTGCCCTAAGGGGGCAATTGCAATTCCTTCCCCCCTGCTCAGGAGAGCTTGACCACCACCGTCTCCCCGATTACCTGAATGCTGTCCCGGGCCGGCCAAGTGGGCATATCCACCACCGCCTGGGTCTGCTCCAGCGCCTCCGTCTCTGCGGCAGGAAGCAGGGGAAATTGATATTCCCAATCGTAAGGAACCGGAAGTATTGGGTCGGATTCCACCGTGGGATACTCAACTCCGTTGCTTCGATACCAGCTCAGGCTGAAATCCGTGTATGTCAGCAGGAAATAAGGGGACAGCATATTGCGATCCAGGGGTATTATACCGGACATTTGGGCAATCTCTACAGGATAGAATTGACTTTTTCCATCCCAGGGGTCCAGCTTCCCATAGAAGGCCACATACTTGATTGTCCCATCGTCCAGCAAGTGAATGCGGGTGCTGATTTCCGTGGCTGCGGACTGGGTCCTCAAAAACGCCATCTGCATATATCCATAGTAAATGCTGGCATACATGGAATTGTAAAACGTGACGGCAAGAAGCAGCGCAAAAATTGCGGTTTTCCACCGGATTTTCTTCCCATTGCCAAGCCACCGTGCGGCAACAACAGCCACCGTGATATAAATCACCGCAATGGACTGCATCATTAGTGCATGGTAAAAAACACCTTTGGATACGAGATACAGTGCAAAACAACCAATTGGAAGGAAGAGTACACACAGTATCAGGACAAAAAAGGGGAACTTTCTCTTGGCGATACCGCTTTTCTTAATTGCCACGACAAGAACACCCGCTGCCGCCAGCAGGAAAAGCAGACCAAGCAGAGTCCAGGTGGTGAATCCACGGAGCAGGAAATTGTACGTAATAAAATAGCGAACAAAGGAATAAAGAATTGACCATAGGGCTTGGAAAATACCGCCAAAGCCCACAAAGCCCAGCTCATCAATGCCGTTGTAATGCACCTTCTCCACGCCCTGAATGGCAAGGAGCGCCTCCCAAATTACAGAATATGCAATAAATGCACAGATATAAATTGCAATTTGAATAAAAATCCATTTCAAAAGCTGCTTGTTGTCCCAACGGTTTTCCAGCAGCTCCACTATGCAGTAGCACAGGGCCAGGACAAAGGCAAAGCACACATAGGCCTGATAAATTGCCATGGTCAAGCAAAGGCAAACCCCGCTGAGGACAAGGGGCAAGTATTGTTTCCCCTCCAGATATACAAACCGGGTCAGATATACGCTCAGTGCTGCCAATGCCATGGCCAGCATGTATCCGTCTGCGGTAAATTCATAGCCCATTGTGGCTGTAATCGCCGGAAAAGACACCAACAAACCGCTGCACAAGACTATCACAAAGGGACTGCGTATTTGAAAAATTTCCGCAATAACTGCTGCCGTCACGCCCATATACACAAGGCTCACCAGACCAATGACCCAGGGCAGGTCAAAGTAGGTACTCAGCCCGCAGGCAATCCCCAGAAACCACCGCCCGGATTTGAGCATGTTCTGGCTGCTATAAAAATTCCAAACTGAATCGTGATTGGGCAAAAGGTTGGTAAAACGATAAAAATGCACCAGAAGGCCAATTATCACCGCCGATAAAAACGCAGTCTGGCAGCGTTTTTTATCGATTGCGAAATATTTTTTCATCTGCATGAGCAGGGTCCCTTTCTCTATGTATTTTTATTCAGGCATCCGACAGTGGCTCTTCTATGCGATGCCCAGCCAGCTACGCAGCGTATCCCCAGACTCCGGCTGCATAAGGAAGCGGAGAAGATATGGAATTGTACTCCTGTCCAGCTCCTCATTCAGGGCATCCATGCCGATTCTCTCCGCCAAGGTTGGCTGGTCCGAAAATAGATTCACCCCAAGACCAAGCCGGTCTCCTTCGATTTGGCAGCCCATTGCCGCCAGGGTAGTGGGGAACATATCAAAGGGTGTGATACCCCGGCCATTGGTATTTTCGGTGCTTACTGCCGCATTGAGGATACAGTTGTACACCCGCCGCCTTGCATCCTCCAGTTTGTTTCTGCGTAGGTAGTCACCTGCCATACTCAGGTGATCTCCGCAAATCACAATGGTGGTGTCCTCATAAAACGGCTGCTCCTTGAGCCATTGGACAAACGCATACGCCTGGCGAGAGGCGCAGGCATACACATTTTCGTAAGGCTCCGAATAGTCATCCTTGCAGGCTTCGCAAATATAGCCGTCGGGGAAATGGGTATCAATCGTGGTGATACACACCTGAAACGGCTGGTCATTTTGAGAAATCTCCGTCAGCACTTTTCTGGCATATGCGTAAAGGTTGCTGTCTTCCATGCCCCAGAAGACGCCATATCCCTCCGGGATAATCCCATCCCGCATTGCAGAATTGTAGTCAAAAATATCATCGATTCCGTGGGCCGGGAAAATAGCCTCCTGTCCCGAAAAATGGGGGTCAGAGCCCATAATCACCGCCTGATAGTATCCTTCCTCTTTGAGGATATCCCACAGCAGTGTTGCATTTTGGAGAGGACGTGAGGTGGTATCCGCACTATTCGCTCCGAAGGGCAGCAGCAGTGGAATACCACCGGACTGAGAAATCATCCCCGCCGTTGTCCACGTGGTGCCGGTAATTGCGCCCCACCCGCCGATTTTATCCGAATCCGAAAAGCTGGTGTTCTCCTGTGCCAAAGCGTACAGTTCGGGAATGACACATTTTTCCATGCTTCCCCCCTGTTCTTTGGAACAGAAGGTGGTTTCCATGGATTCCAGATACAGATAAATCAGATTTCTCTTCTTCTGAGGAAAGGCAATCCGGGTCTGCGCAGGGTCTATGTACTCTGTGTCAAAAAGTGTGGAGGCATTTTTGGCATTGGAAATCCACTCACGCAATCCTACCGCCTCCTCCGCCGGAATTAACAGCGCAAGAAAGAGAATGACACAAATCCAGCAGTAAACCCCATGGGAAATTGGGGAAATTGTCACCTCATGCCGGAGGAAGCCTACGATAAGGTGGAAACGGCTGCGCTGGCAAAACAGGGCAGCAAGGAAAGCGGTGCAGCACAGCGCAAGCAGCAGCGGCCCAAGGATGAAGGATTCTAATATTTGTTGGTCTGTTCCGGAAATTCCTGAAAACAGCGTAAACAGCATGGCATTGAAGCTCTGGTCGCCGCAGGTGAAAAGGTACCATCTGGCGGCAAAACAGCACAAAAATCCCACAAACATAAGGATTGTGCAAAGAATACCGGACAGAATGCCCTTTCTGGGCTGACGGCTAGACTTTCTCTTTTTGCTCATGGCTATCTTCATTCCCCTTTGAAACATCCTCCAACCGTGCAGAGAAAATCTTCCCAATAAACGCCTCCGCAATGCTCAGCGGCACACCGGCCACAAAGGAATAGAGCACTTGCAGAATTGCAGCCTTTGCATTATTCTCATCCTCCATGGCGCTGATATATCCGCCGCCAATGAGACGGTCTATCATCGTAGGGCGAAACAGCAGGACTGCAAAATTCAGGGCGAGTATATTGAAAACACACAAAAACATAAACTGATGCCGTGTTACCTTCTTACGCATTAAGTACTCTACCATATAGGAAATAACAATTCCCGGGAACAAAATAAAAACAAATTCCAGCATACTTTTTTCCAACGGATTCGTTGGGCTCCTTTCATGCCATCTTTTATCTCGGTCTATCCAGGCCCAAACCGTATTCTGCATCGGTTGAAGTCTGAAAATATGTAGGAAATGCCGCCACGTTGTTTCCGAAAGCTGTGGCGTTCCCTGTTTTATATCCCCTGCACACCGGAACCCGCTGCATATGCGGTTGCCCAGGCGATTTGCAGATTGAAGCCGCCGGTGTAAGCATCGCAGTCGATGATTTCCCCGGCGAAAAAGAGGCCGGGGACCAGCTTGGACTCCATGGTTTTTGGGTTGATTTCCGAAACCTTCACGCCGCCGGAGGTAATGATTGCCTCACTCACCGGCCGCTTTCCGGTGACGGCAACCGGGAAGGCTTTCAGAAGGGCAACCAGGCTGCGCCGGCTCTGCTTGGTCAGGGAATTTGCCTGCATCTCCGGTGCAATGTTCAGGCGGCGCAGGACCACCGGAATCATGGAGCGGGGCAGCAGGTCAGTTAACGCATTTTCCATGGAACGATTCTGATATTGCTCCAAATCTCTGAGAATGCGGCTGTCCAGCTTTCCCTCGTCCAGCGCCGGCTTCAAATCAATCAGCAAGCGGCAGCCCTCCCCCTTCAGGTGGCAGCTTGCGCTGAGAACCGTGGGCCCGGAAACGCCAAAATGGGTGAAAAGCAATTCTCCGAAATCCTGATACAATGTCTTGTTCTTTGCGTCCACCAGCTTAACGCCAACGTTACGCAGGGAAAGCCCCTGCATCTCAACGCAATCGGCATCGCCGGATTCCAGCGGAACCAGGTTCCCCTCCTGGGGGACGATGGTGTGGCCCAGCGCCTGGGCCATAGCATAGCCATCCCCTGTTGAGCCTGTTGCCGGATACGAAATACCGCCCGTTGCCAGGATAACCCAAGATGCCGTATAACTACACTTGCTGGTTCTTACGCCGGTGACATGTCCGTCCTGGGTCAGAATTTCCCTTACCGTCTCCTCCCTGACCAAAACAGACTGTCTGCGGAGCACATCCTGTAGGCAGTCCAGAATGGACTGGGAACGATCCGACAGAGGGAACACACGGTTTCCCCGCTCGGTTTTCAGCGGGCACCCATTTGTCTCGAAAAAGGAGATTGTCTTCTCCGGCGGGAATGCCGCCATGGCGCTGAATAGGAACCGGCCATTTCTGGGTGTATTTTGCAGCACCTCTTGGGCAGAGCAGTTGTTGGTTACATTGCAGCGACCTTTGCCGGTAATCAGCAGTTTTTTGCCCAGGCGGCTGTTTTTTTCCAGCAGCAGCACCCGGCTTCCGTTCTTCGCCGCAGTAATCGCCGCAAACATCCCCGCAGGGCCTCCGCCGATTACGATTCCGTCAAATTTCATCTTCCTTTACCTGCTTCTCGTACACATCATATTCGTCCCAGATTTTTTCCAGGTTTTCAAAGGTTCTGGACAGCTCTTTTTCCCGCTTGGCGGCAATAGCGACAATCAGTGCATTGACGAGGCTCAGAGGCGCTACCAAGCTGTCTACCAGCGACACCATGTCGCTCTTTGCAATCAGCACATGGTCGCAGCACTGGCCCAGGGGGGAGAGCTTGCTGTCGGTAAAGCCGATAACCGTTGCCCCTGTAGAGCAGCAATACCGTGCGCCCTTGGTGGTGGAGGCGGAGTAACGAGGAAAACTAAATGCAATCACCACATCCTCGCTGTTCACCCCCACAATTTTTTCGAACATCTCCCCCGTGCTCATGCCGGAAATGATATGGACATTATTGAACATGTAGTTCAGGTAATACCCCAGAAAATTGGCCAGCGGCGCTACAGAGCGGACACCAATGATATAGACCCGCTTTGCCTTCAAAATAGCGTTGACCGCATTGTTGAAGGCCTCCCGGTTGACGGTTTCGTCGGTTTGACGGAGCTTCTCAATATCAGAACGGACAACAGTGGTGATAACATCCTGATCCCCCAGGCGGTCATTGGCCACCTCAATACGCTGGACGGAGGTAAGGCGATTGAGCACCATCTCCTGCATTGCCTTCTGCATGGAGGGGTATCCGTCGAACCCCAAATCCACAGCGAACCGCACCACCGTGGATTCCGACACTCCCACGGTTTTGCCCAAGCGACTGGCCGTCATAAACGCAGCCTTGTCATACGCCTCTGTAATATATTGGGCGATTCTGCGCTGCCCCTTGGAAAAATCAGGAGTCTTTTCCTGTAATAAGGTCAAAAAATCGTGATTCATAGATGATGCCTCGAATTTCTGTATAGTGGGATGCCGCAGTCAATACTAGCAAAATCAATCGTGTTTTGCAAGGGGCTGGGGAGCTTTGGCGGTGAAAATTTTATCCAGCTCTTCCCCGGTCAGGTAGCGCCACTTGCCGGTGGGGAGATTTCCCAGAGCCAAGGTACCCTCGGCAATGCGTTTCAGCCGGATTACCTGCATTCCGGCGATTTCGCACATCCGCCGGATTTGGCGGTTGCGGCCTTCGTGAATGGTGATTTCGAAGGTTCCCTTCCTTCCGTCTGCCGCAATCAGTCGCAGCTTCGGCGGCTTAATGGTATAGCCGTCCAGGCTGACCGGGGCATGCAGCCGCTGAAATCCCTCCTGGGAGAAGGAGGACACCTGCACACGGTAGGTCTTCTGCACCTCATGGCTGGGGTGCATCATTTCATTTGCAAAAGCACCGTCATTGGTAAAAAGCAGCAGCCCCTCGGAGTCCATATCCAGGCGGCCAACGGGGTATACACGCTGTCCGCAGTCGGCCACCAGCTGGGAAACATCAGGTCTCCCCTTTTCATCGGAAAGGGTGGTCACAAAGCCCCTGGGCTTGTTCAGCATCAGATATATGTAGCCCGCCGGTGCGGGAAGGGGTGCGCCGTTCACAAGAATCAAATCCGTATCCGGGTCGGCACTGTCCCCTAAGGCGGCAGTCTGCCCATTAACGGATACCGCACCGCTGCGAATCATTTCCTCAGCCTTCCGCCGGGAGGCAACACTGCGATCAGATAGTATCTTTTGAAGTCTCTGCTTCATGACTTTTGCATCCTCCAAAATAGAAAACGTGGCTTTTTTTGCTCAGGCTGGGATATTTCGACAGTTTCTCCGTATACAACCGGGATTTTCCCCACGGCCTTACCAGACAGAAGCACATAGGCAACCCCTGCCTCGGCCCCCTGGACAACCGGTGCATAGATAAATCCGTTTCCTGGCAGCAAAAGCTGGGGCTGCTCCTCCTCTGAAATGGCGTACACAAAATTCTCGGCAGCCAGCACCGCCACCTTTTCAATCTTTCCGCCTACAATTTCCCGATATCCGACGCAGTCCCCTACGGTTACAATCCGCTGGAGATTAAATTGGGAAAAGCCTTGGTTCAGCATTGCAGCATGGTCCTGCCAATCATTGGGGTCATCAATGGTAACTGCCACCAGCCGACGGTGATTTTGGGTGGCGCTGGACACCAGAATCTGTCTCTTATACACATCTCCGAGCCCACGAGACCGAGGCTGATCTCG